>CAYOWY010000107.1:0-4555 GCA_964407805.1 uncultured bacterium
GTCAGGGGGATGGGGATAAAGGAGTGCGCGGAAAGGATTTTTTTGAATTCCATGCAGTTTTTCAATATATAATAGGTGTGTTCCTCAAACAGACGCCCGCTTCAGAAACCTCCCGGTTGTACATTGGGAAAAATAATAATGAAATTTACGGTAAAGACGTACGGGTGCAAGGTAAACCAGTATGAGAGCCAGCTTATCCGCGAGAACCTTGAGAAGAAGGGTTTGATGCTCTCTTCCGGGGGGGAAGCGGATGCGGTCGTGGTGAATACCTGCTGTGTTACAGCAAAGGCGGAGAAGGATGCGCGTTCTTTCATCAGGAAATCTCTCAACGAGGGGAAAAGGGTTCTGGTGACGGGATGTGCCGTTCGCAAGGATGACGGACTTAAGGAGATGTTTCCGTCCGCTGTGTTTTATCCCGATAAAGAGTCTTTTATAAAACAGGAGCTTGCAGGGTTAAATGCCGTCAGCAGGTTTGACGGGCATACCCGGGCATTTGTGAAGATAGAGGACGGATGCGAGAATTTTTGCAGTTACTGTATAGTGCCTCTGGTCAGAGGAAGAGTCAAAAGCCGTCTCTCCGCAGAGATTATTTCAGAGGTTGAAAGACTCTCCCTTAACGGATATAAGGAGATAGTTCTGACGGGTATAGACCTTGGCGCTTACGGCAGGGATACGGGCGAAGGGTTTATCTCCCTGCTGGAAAAACTGAACAAGGTGAAAGGACTAAGGAGAATCCGCATGAGCTCCCTGGAGGTTTTTCACCTCACAGGCGAACTCGCGGAAGCACTGCTTTCCGGCGGGCTTTTCTGCCCTCATTTTCATATACCCCTCCAGAGCGGTTCTGACAGGGTGCTGGGACTGATGGGCAGAAGATACTCTTTTTCGGATTACATGGACAGGATAGACGCCGTAAAGAAGAAAGGAAAGGGAAGGGCGGCGTTTACGACAGACCTGATGGTCGGTTTTCCCGGCGAAACGGATGATGATTTCCGATTGACGTGCAAGGCCGTTGAGAAAGCGGGATTTATCAGGGCGCATATATTCAGGTATTCAAAGAGAGAGGGAACCGCCGCATGCCTGATGGAGAATCAGGTTGACGGAAGCGTAAAAAGAGAAAGGGAAAAAGTCCTTGAAAGCGTTGTCGGAAAAGTATCGTCGGAGGTAAAACGGAATTGGGTGGGAAAAACTCTGGAAGTTCTTGCCGAACGCAAGACTGTGCGCGGATGGGAAGGGTATTCTTCCGAGTATCTTCCGGTTGCATTTACCGGAGGGGAAAGACTGATAAACGAGATTGTTTCAGTCAGGGCGGAAGGCCTGCGCGGGGAGTTTATCACAGGCGAAGAAACAGGGAGGAAATCCTGATGGAGATAAAAACTATTGTTCAGGTTGTAATTGGGCTTGCATTCATCGTAACCGGTGCATTGCTGACTTTTAAACCCAGGCTTAATTACCAGAAAGAGAGTATCTCGGACGTTTTTGCGGTCACCGGCATTATACTTATGATTATTGGCGTTGTTTTACTGCTGTCGCCCATGCTTCGGTAAGCGGAATGGTTATCAAACTCCGCGGGATGAAGGCATAATCAGATTTATAGCTTCCGTCCTGGTTCTGAAATCTCGCAGAAAGATGCCTCTCATTGCCGATGTGACTATCCTGGTTCCCGATTTTCTCACACCCCTCATCCCCATGCACATATGCTCGGCTTCTATGACAACCATGGCTCCCTGCGGAGTAAGCACCTTCATCATGGTATCCGCAATCTGGTTGGTTATCCGTTCCTGGAGCTGCATCCTTCTTGAAAAGACATCCACGAGCCGGGCAATTTTGCTTATTCCAACAACGTTTTGATTGTCCGGGAGATATGCGACGTGCGCCTTTCCGTAAAAAGGCAGGAGATGGTGTTCGCAAAGGGAAAAGAAAGGAATATCCTTGACAAGTACCAGCTCGTTGAAGTCCTCTTTGAAAACCTTGCCGAGAATTTTCTCCGGGTCCTCTTCAAGCCCTCCGAATAATTCCGCATACATCCGGGCAACCCGTTTCGGGGTTTCCTTTATCCCCCTCCTGTTGGGATTTTCTCCTATCGCTTCAATGATTGTTTTTACGGCGGCTTCTATCTTATTCTGGTCCATTTGTATTTTCCTTTCCTTTTGACTCCTCTTTCCCCTCAAAAAGATTAACGTTTTTGGGTTTCAAACCGAGGATTTCGTCAATATCCTCGGAGTTAAGCGTCTCTCTCTGAAGGAGCGCGGCGGCAAGTTCGTCCAGTTTGTTTTTCTGTGTTTTAAGTATCTCCGCGGCGCGGTTTTCGGCTTCTTCAAGTATCCTGCGCACCTCGCTGTCTATTTCACGCGAAGTTTCTTCACTGTATTCTCTCTGCCTTACGAGGTCTCTGCCGAGAAATACGTTTTCATTGTGGTGGTAGCTTACCGGGCCGAGGTTGCCCATGCCCCATTCGCATACCATCCGTCTTGCTATCTCGGTAGCGACCTTCAGGTCGTTTTCGGCTCCGGTGAATATTTTATTGAATACCAGTTTTTCGGCGCTTCTGCCGGCCATAAGTGTGCAGATTTCGTTTTTGAAGTAGACATCGCTTTCAATGAAGTTATCCTCTTCGGGCAGTATATGTGTTATGCCGAGTGACTGCCCTCTGGGTATGATCGTTACCTTGTGCACCGGATAAACTTCGGGAAGCTGTTTCTGCACCAGCGTGTGCCCCGCTTCGTGGTAGGCAATAATCCGCTTTTCTTTTTCGCTTATCACGATACTTCTTCTTTCCACGCCCATGAGAACCTTGTCTTTTGCCTCCTCAAAGTCCTCCATCTCTATCTTCTCTTTCCCCTTTCTTGCCGCAAGGAGAGCGGCTTCATTGGTGAGATTTTCAAGGTTTGCACCGGACAGCCCTGCTGTTGCCCTTGAGAGAACCTTTATGTCAACCGATTCTGCCACGGGTTTGTTCCTGATATGCACAGCGAGGATTTCTTCCCGCGCCTTGATATCCGGCAGTGTTACCACGATAGTTCTGTCAAACCTTCCAGACCTTGTAAGCGCCGGGTCAAGAACATCCGGCCTGTTTGTCGCCGCCATTACTATGACGCCTGATTCTGTCTGGAAGCCGTCCATCTGCACAAGAAGCTGGTTAAGCGTCTGCTCCCTTTCGTCATGCCCTCCGCCGAGTCCCGCGAACCTCTGGCGTCCCACTGCATCAAGCTCGTCTATAAATATGATGCAGGGGCTCAACCTCAACGCCTGCCGGAAGAGATCGCGCACGCGGCTGTTATGTACCAGTATGGGCTTATCCCCGGCGAAAAAACCTTCGTTGTCGCAGCCGCAAAAATCGTATACGTACCCATCATAGGGTTTTTTAACGACTTTTTTCACAACGGGCTTTTTGAACTGGAACGGATGTTCGGCGGGCTCATTGAAAGGAGATGAGGTTTTTGCAATTTTGATTGTCCAGTATACGCTTTCCGGAAGGGGCCTGTTTTTTATAATCCTGCCTGCTTTCGCTTTTCTCTTAAACAGGGAAACTCCGATTCCGTGCATTGCGGAAAGCCATGCGATTTCCGAAGCAAGTTGCTTGCTCACAGTGCTTATTATCAGATGTCCTTCTTCCGAAATATAGCCGTCGCCCTTTCCAAAACCATTCAGGTAACTCAAAAAATATTCCCTGGGAAGGTTCCACAGAAATTCTGGAACATGCTTGTTATGCGAGCCGTTTCCGCAAGTTCTTTCAAAAAGATCAGCCAGAGTTTTAGAGTGCCATGTAATTCTCAAAGCGTTATCTTCCGTATATGCCAGATGAGGTTCAATGTTGAAAATATTTTTCGCGATGGCAATGGAATCGCTGTGAAGGTTCTTTTCATGGGCTCCGAAGACAAATTGGGTATAATGAGAAGTCGTCCGCCCTTCCGCCGTGTAATATCCGAGAAGCACTAAAAGAGCGGGGGTTATGTCAATCTCCTTTGGAATGTTTATTCTTGACTTGTTTAATTTCAAAGAAAGAGCCGAAGGCGAATAAATATTCCTCTGCCAGTTGCTTATGGTCATTTGTGAAACTCCGGCCATTCTCGCAAGTGAACATTGAGGTATTTTTTTGCAGTTTTCAACGGCAAACCGATAATTTTCCGCCGTGTCAGCATCTTCGTTCCATACCTGTATTTTCCCGACACTGCTTTTTTCAAAAGTGTGAGCGCTGATTTTATGCGTTGTCCCCACTCCATGTATGAAAGAACCTCTGACTTTAAAAGGTATATTAACCAGCACGTCGCCTTCCCTTATGTCTCTGACCTGCTTTGAAGCTATATGATTTTTTTCGCGGACGAAAACACTATGGTCGCCTGTTGTTTCAATCTTTCCGCCTAAATAGTGAATTTCATAGATTTCTTTTACTTTATGCCGGTAAACTTCCGATACTTTTGACCATTGTGAACCTCCGAAGTGAAATTTTTCTTCGTTTTTTTTGAACCCTCTGAAATTGGTTTTTCCTTTGCAGAATCCAAGGGTTTCCAGATTTGAAACTTTTACGGGATAACCTTCCGCCCCTTCTTTATAATAT
>CAYOWY010000108.1:0-3993 GCA_964407805.1 uncultured bacterium
CTTCTCCCCCATCTCGGCAAGGACCAGGCAAAGAAGACCATAGAAGACGGCTTCCCCGGCGAAAGCCTCAACGTCATCGTCGGCAGTATCCCTGACGCAGGACAGAAAAAAGAAAAAACGAAAAGTGCCGTCCTGAAAATTCTGAAAGACTCCTACGGAATTGAAGAGGACGATTTCATCAGCAGTGAATTTCAGTTTGTACCCGCGGGGAAATTAAAGGATTCGGGTTTTGACAGAAGCATGATACTGGGATACGGGCAGGACGACAGAGTCTGCGCATACACGGCCGCGGAAGCTATCATGTCCGTTGAAAAGCCGGAGCAGACATCCTTCTGCATTCTCGTTGACCAGGAAGAGATAGGAAGCCGCGGCTCAACTTCCGCACAGTCTGAATTTTTCAGATTTGTGATTGAAGAGGTTCTTGAAAAATGCGGAATGTCCGCAAGGGATTTTAAATCGGCCGTGCAGAATTCCATGGCGCTTTCCGCCGACGTTGACAATATCTTCGACCCGAATTACAAGGAAGTGACCGACCCGAGAAATACTGCCCGGCTGGGGTGCGGGACGGTTCTCACAAAAATAACCGGCGGAAGAGGAAAAGGCGGCAGTATAGAACCGCCGGCGGAATACATAGCGCGCATAAGAAACATACTGGATAAAAACGGCGTTGTCTGGCAGCCGGGGGAATTAGGAAAGATAGAGCAGGGCGGAGGCGGAACTATCGCCACTTATATCGCCAGGTACAATATTGACACCGTAGACTGCGGAACGGGAATCCTGTCAATGCATGCCCCGTACGAACTTACAAGCAAGGCGGACATATACTCAACCTACCTTGCATACAGGGCGTTTTACGCGGAAAAAACATAGCGGTGGGATGTGAAAAATAAACGGCCTGTCAAAAGACATATCGGCGCGGTCATAATGGCGGCGGGGCAGGGTACGAGAATGCGCTGTCCCTCCGTGCATAAGGTGTGTTTCCCTCTCTGCGGAAAACCTGTAATCAACAGAACCATAGAGACCCTCTCCGGATGCGGGATAAATTCGCATTTCGTGGTAATCGGACATCTTGCAGAACAGGTTATGAATACGGTCTCATCCGCTCCCGGAACACATTATTTCTGCTACCAGAAAGAACCGAGAGGTACGGGGAATGCGGCAAAAACCGCCGCGGAAATAATAAAAACAATCCCGCAAATAGACGATGTGCTGGTCATCGCCGGCGACAAGGTTATTGAAGAGTCCGTGCTGAAAAAACTCACTAAAAGGTTCTATGAAACAAACAGCGACCTTGCTTTTATTGCCGGCGGAATCAGGGATTTCAAAAGTTCGGGGCGCATAATTTATAAAAACGGGAAGGTTGCCGGCATAGTTGAGGTTTTTGACATTGCACTGCTCGGTACGCTGGCCGAACTGGAAAAGCAGGCATCGGCAAAAGCCCTTTCTGCGGCGAAGGCGGAAAAAATAATTATTTCACGCCTCGGTGCGGGGAAGAAGGCGGAATATGCTCTCGGCGGTGTCTGGAAAACAATAAAAGGGGGCAGGCCTCTGACTGCGGAAATCCTGCGGAAATATTTCCCCTCCGGAAATCACCCCCTGACATCCGGCGCCGAACAAATCACTCCGGCTGACCTTTCAAAAGTGAAATATGCGAACCTCTCCGTTTACCTGTTTAAAAGAGCAGCTCTTCTTTATTATCTGAAAGATATCGGGGACAACAATGCCCAGAAGGAAGAATATCTTACGGATATCGTAGGAATCATGGCGGCTGACAGAGCAAGGATAACAGTGCTTGCCGTGGACAACCCTTATCAGGTAATGGCTTTCAACACGCCGGAAGAACTTATTGGAATAGAAAAACGCCTCGCCGGTAGAGTATCTTTATTCATCAAAGAAAAACCGGAGATTATGCGCAGGCCGCTGGACTGGCTAAGGCACATGGAAACACTGTCCCCTCAATCTTTGAGATATTTTCGCAGTGTGTACGGAACGGATTATCCATATATTGAGAAGAAGAGGTCAATGCTGATTGCCGCAATGAAGGAATACATTATCAGATTCGGCGATAATCCGGTAATGATAACCAGGGCTCCTGGCAGGATAAACCTCATGGGCAGGCATATAGACCACCAGGGCGGAGACGTAAACATGGTGGCTCTCGACAGGGACATATACTGCCTGGCTGGAAAAAGGAATGACCGTCAGATATCCGCGCACAGTATAGAGCCGCGAAGGTTCCCTGACAGGAGGTTTTCAATAGACGGGCCGGAAATCGGCGGGAAAAAGGAATGGCACGCATTTATTAACAGCTCAAGAGTAAAGACCTCCGGCAGTCTCGCAAGGGGAGACTGGGGACAGTACGTCAAGGCGGTCATAAGCAGGTTTCAGCATTTTTCAGGCGCGAAACCTTTAAGCGGAATGAACATGCTTACCGCCAGCGATCTGCCTGCGGGAGGAGGGATCAGTTCGTCATCGGCATTATTCGTATCCATGGCGGAAGCATGCGTCCTTTTAAATAATCTGTCCCTTTCAGGAGAGAAATTCGTGGAACTCTGCGGCGAGGGGGAACAGTACGTCGGGACCCGCGGAGGAAGCGGAGACCATGCCGCCATAAAATATTCAAAGAAGGGAGCAGTTACCCAGATAGGATTTTCTCCGCTGGAGAAAATAAGGGCAGTCCCTTTTCCTGAAGGATATGCCCTTGCCGTATGCAGTTCCCAGCGACAGGCGCATAAAACCAAAGGCGCCAGGAACATATTCAATCAGAGAGTGGCCTGCTACCATATCGGAATGGAACTCCTGAAAAAACAGTTTCCCCTGCTTATGGAAGGAATAACATACCTACGGGATATCGTATACGGAAAAACGGCCCTTCCCGAAAAAGACATTTTTTCAATGCTGCGCAAACTACCGCTTGAAATAACGGCTGAAGAACTTCTTGGTGCCGGCATACCGGACGCATTGAAGATGCGCATAGAAAACCTTCCGCCTTCCGCAAGGCGCTTCCGCGTAAGGGAAGTTTTTATCTTCGGGCTCGCCGAATGCATGAGGAGCCGCAGATGCGGCAGTCTTCTTCTGCGAAAAAAGATAAACGAATTCGGCAAATGTATGAATATATCGCATAACGGCGACAGGGTTGTGCGATGGAGGAATGAAGATACCCCGGAGCCTTTCTGCGCATCGTATTCCGACGGGATAATCAAGGATTTGCTGATAAAAGCGCAGTCCGGAAAGTCCGCGGATATCCTTCTTTACCAGTCAGGGGCCTACCGGTGCAGTATACCGGAAATAGACAAGATGGTCGACGTAGCTCTTTCGGTGAAAGGGGTTGCGGGAGCGCAAATTTCAGGTGCGGGAATGGGAGGATGCGTTATGGTGCTGGTTAAAAAGAGCGCGTACGGCTTACTTGAAAAAAGATTGGAGGAGAAATACTACGACACGTTGAACCTCGAGCAGGAGATGTTCGTCGCATACCCGGCTGAAGGAAGCGGCCCCGTCCGCTTCTGACGGAATGACACCTCAATTTTCAACCTCTTCTACCAATTAAAAGCATGAAAGGCATGTCAACATGTGCCCAACCCGGAGGCTTTCTTCAGACGGAACACTTCTCAAACAGACGACCGCTTCAGAAACTATTCGGCTGGGCATCGGCAGAGATTCTGTTCTTATAGAGGATTTTAGATTTGGTACCAATAATTGCATTTTGGAGGGGCAGGGTGTAAAATTAATAGTTATGCCAAAAGCATCATTTTTCATAGCAGGCACGCGGGTGACGGTAAAGGAGGGCAACCTTGCGGAAGAGCAGGTTGACGCCGTCGTCAATGCCGCCAACAACCGCATGATTATGGGGGGCGGCGTCGCCCTCGCCATAAAGAGAGCGGGAGGGGATATCATTGAAAAACAGGCCATGGCAAAAGCTCCCGTGCCGGTAGGCGAGTCGGTCTATACCTGCGGGGGGAAACTTCCCGCAGAATACGTAATACATGCGGCCAC
>CAYOWY010000108.1:4003-4532 GCA_964407805.1 uncultured bacterium
GAGGAAATCTGCGGCAAGCGCTTGTTTAACGGCAAATAATCTGAAAATTTCCTCAATCGCTTTTCCCGCCCTCGGGTGCGGAACCGGAGGTTTGTCCCCTGAAACGGTAGCGGACATAATGATTGAAGAAACGATGAGATGCCTTTCGACAAAAGGGTCTCTTAAAGATATTAGGATTGTCCTGTACGACAGGAAAACGTTCAACGTTTTCTGCGCACAGGCCGAGAAATATCTTGCAACCATGACTCAAAAAACATACAGGAATCCCGTTCCGACGGTTGATATTATAATAGAGATGAGCGGGGGCATCGTACTTGTTAAGAGGAAAAACTATCCTTACGGATGGGCTATACCCGGGGGTTTCGTGGACTACGGGGAGAGCATTGAGGATGCGGCTGTGAGAGAAGCAAAGGAAGAGACAGGGCTGGATGTTGCCGGACTGGAGCAGTTCCACACTTATTCCGCTCCGGGAAGAGACCCCAGACACCATACGATATCAACCGTCTTTACCGCTAAGGGCAGAGGCGAA
>CAYOWY010000109.1:0-4509 GCA_964407805.1 uncultured bacterium
TTGATGTATTTTATCAAGAGCGACGAAAGAAGCCGAGTGCAGACCGCCTCGCCGGGGCGGTTTAACGTCCCGTCTGAAGAAAGCCTCCCGGTTGGGCACATATTAATATGCGTTTATTATGTCGAAATATTCGTCAGAAGGCATCCCTGGGATAAATTATTTTCCGACATTGTTTCTTCAATTCTTTTCAGGACAACCTGCTTATGTCTTATCCATTCTGGAGCGGCAAGCAGTTCCGCGGGGCAGTCTGCGGTAAGCCTCTGTATTACCATCCTGGGATTAAGATAGCAAAGGAACCCGGCCGCTATTTCCGCGTATGTTTCAAGTTCAAGGGGATTGTATTTCCCTTCCATAAGCATTTTCTCCAGAGCGGTGCCTTTCACGACATGCAGAGGATGGATTTTGATTCCGTCAAGCCCGAGGCGGCTGCATTCTCCTGCTGTGGCAAGTATATCTTCCTTCGTTTCCCCCGGGAGTCCCAATATAACGTGGGCACAGATTTTTATCCCCCTGTTTTTTGTCATTTCAACTGCGTTGAGGAAGTCTTTATAGGAATGGTTTCTGTTTATGAATTTCAGAGTTTTGTCATGGACCGACTGCAAGCCGTATTCAATCCACACATCATACTCTGCCGTATACGACTGTATTAAAGCAATCTTTTCGCCGTCTATGCAATCAGGCCTTGTGCCTATTGAAATGCCCGCTATATCTTTAAATTTGGTAATCGTATCATACCGCTTTTTCAGGATTTCAGGCGCTGCGTATGTGTTTGAATACGGTTGAAAGTAAACAATGAATTTTTCCGCCCCGTACCGGCGCCTTCCCCTCTCCATGCCTTCCTCAATCTGATTTTCAACAGGGATTTTTTTCCTTAAGGAAGGACTGAAGGCATAATTGTCGCAGAAAATACAACCGTCCTTACTCAATGCGCCGTCTATGTTTGGGCAATTGAATCCGGCATCAACCGTGATTTTATGCACACGGCATCCGAAACGCTCTTTAAGATATTCAGAGAATTTATAGTAATGGCTCATCTTGCAGAAAAGACTGTTTTGGCTTTTTTAAGCCCGGCTGATTCCGCTGTTACAACGATATTGCCCTTTTTCCCTTTTATCGAGCGCAGATATAATACGCACCTGCCGTTGAAAGCTTTGCGGTAATCGGCATGGAACGGCTCCGTTGATGAGGGATTGCCGTTGTCAACGCCGGCTATTTCGGCATGCCCGTCTATCTTAAAGCGGATAAGGTTGTCTGCGCGGGGGCACAGAGTCCCTTTGCCGTCTATGACCTCAACGCTAAGGAATGCCATGCTTTCGCCGTTTGCCTTCAGCAATTTTCTGTCGGCGGAAAGTTTTATTCCCGCCGGCCTGCCTGCCGTTCGTACAACGGTTTCATTCACGGGGCGCCCGGCGCTGTCATACGCTACTGCCTTGAGCTCCCCGGGCTTATATATCACTCCGCTCCATACGAGGCGGTATCTGTTTATCAGGTTTTTAGGGTTTTTTGTGCGGATGCCCTGGGATACACCGTTTACGAGGAGTTCCACGGTATCCCTGTTGGTATAACAGTGCACCGGTGTAACTTCACCTTCTCTTCCCGGCCATGTCCAGTGGGGAAGGAGATGAAGGGTTTCCTTGTTTTCCGCCCATCTGCTCCGGTAGAGATAGAACCTGTCTTTCGGTATTCCTGCAAGGTCTACTATCCCGAAGTATGAACTGCGGCTTGGCCATTCTTCATAGTATGGAGTGGGTTCCCCGAGATAGTCAAACCCTGTCCATGTGAACTCCCCCATAACGAACGGGTTTTCGTCAATGCTCCGGAAGTCGGTGTCGGGACAGTTTGCCCATGCGGCACACGACATGTCGTAACTGCTTACTTGCAGGGTTTTACGTTTTGGGTGGCGCTCTTCTTCAACCGGGAAGTAGTATTCTCCACGGGTGCTTATGCAGGAGCCGGTTTCGCTTCCGTACATCGGCTTGCCGGGAAGTTTTTCATGAAATACGGCATAGGAATTCGGAGTGTAATTCCATCCAGGGATGTCCACTATTTCCGCCAGTCCGTTTTTTATTGCATTGTCCGGAGAGTTAAAAGCGGCGGTTGTAGGCCGTGTCGAGTCCTCTCTTTTGCAGACATCATGCAGGAAACGCGCAGTTTTTGCTCCGTTTGTCGCGTTATCCTGCTCCGGTATCTCGTTTCCGAGGCTCCACATTATTACGCTCGGATGGTTCCTGTCCCTTCGTATCATTGCCTTTAAATCTGTCTCCGCCCATTCATCAAATAGGATATTGTATCCGTTCTTGCATTTTGGTATGCGCCATTCGTCAAACGCCTCGTCAATGACGATAAAACCCATCTTGTCAGTGAGGTCAAGCAACTCCGGCGCCGGAGGGTTATGGCTTGTCCTTATTGCGTTGCATCCCATATCTTTAAGCATGGAGAGTTGACGTTTGAGAGCATCAATGTTTACCGCCGTTCCGAGTGCGCCGAAGTCGTGGTGCATGCATACGCCTTTAAAACGTATTCTTTCTCCGTTGAGGAAAAACCCCTGTCCGGCGTCAAACTTCAGATAGCGTATGCCGAAGTTTGTTTCATGATAATCCGTCTTTTTTCCTCCTGCCTTAAGGGTTGTCAGAGCCTTATAAAGTTCAGGCGAATCAACCGACCATAAAACAGGAGAGCTGATGAGAAGTTTCTGGCGAATTATTCCGGATTTATGCCCGCTTAACATCGCGCTTGAAGATGCGCATTTTTTCCCGTCAGTCCCGATGATTATTGTTTCAACCGTCACTTTTTGCCTTGCGCCCGTATGATTTTCAATAGCTGTTTCTATGTCAATCTGCGCTGTATTATTATTCACAAGCTTTGTCTTAACGCGCGTTCCCCAATGAGAGATGTGAACGGGATCCATTATTGCGAGGCGCACGTTTCTGTATATCCCTGCCCCGGGATACCATCTTGAAGCAAGGGGCTTGCTGTCAACCGATACCGCAAGCGTGTTTTGGCCGGGCTTTATGAAGCCGGTGAGGTCAAAGGAGAAGGATGAGTATCCGTAAGGCCGGCTGTTCACATATTTCCCGTTGCAATATACCCTGCTGTGGCTCATAACTCCGTCAAATTCAATACGTACGCGCCGTGAACAAACATCTTCCGGAAGACTGACTTTCAGCCGGTACCATGCCTTGCCGACGTGGGGAAGGCCTCCGGTGCGTCCGGTATGATGGAGAGGCTTCTGCTGTCCGTCCTGGATAATCGCCGTGGTATGTATGTCGTTTTTGCGGTTGAAAGGGCCTTCTATAGCCCAGTCGTGGGGAACGCGGACTTTCTCCCACGCCGAATCGTCAAAACCTGGCAGAGCCATTTCAGGGGAATCCGCAAGCTTGAATTTCCAGCCGTATTTCAAATCCATGATTTTCCGGAGAGTTTTATCTGAATTGCTTTTCATGAGGAATCTTCTCCTTTTCTTAAAGATGGTGAGGCAATTATATAATAAATAAAAGAGAGCGTAAAATTGCATCTTCAGGCGGTTGGTGATACTCTTTTTGAATAAGTACGGTGAATCGAAAATCCCTCACTAATAAAGTATAACGGGGAGAGTTCGGGATAAATGAAAATCGTTATAGCGCCTTCATCTTTTAAGGGGAGCCTTTCTAATATTGAAGCGGCCCGGATTATTGAAAAAGCATGCCTTGAGGTTTTTCCGTCCGCGGAAATTATCCTTTTCCCTCTTGCCGACGGAGGCGAAGGTACGATAGACGTCATCAGGCAAATTTCGGGAGGCCGCTTTATTTATGCAAGGGTTCACGACCCATTGTTCAGGAAGATAAGAGCGAAGTGGCTGAAAAAAGGCGGTATCGCTTATATAGAAATGGCGCAGGCGGCCGGGCTGACTCTTCTCAAGGAAAAAGAAAAGAATCCTCTGGAAACCACAACTTTCGGCGTAGGAGAAATGGTTAAGCGTGCGGTGTCTTCCGGATGCAGGGAGGTTTTCATCGGGGCAGGCGGAAGCGCCACAAACGACGGAGGAATCGGAGCTCTTACCGCTCTCGGAGCTAATTTTCTAAAAAAGGACGGGAGCAGGATTTATCCCGGACGCGGAAAAGACCTTGCAGAGATAGACGGAATTGATTATTCGGGATTGATACCGGAGCTTGCCGGGAGCAGGTTCACCATACTTTCCGACGTTAAAAATCCTCTTTACGGGAAAAGCGGAGCGGCGTATGTGTACGGTCCCCAGAAGGGCGCCGGCAGAAAATCCGTGGAATTGCTGGATAAAGGATTGAGGAATTACAGCCGCGCAATCCGGAAAACGAACGGAATTGATATATCGCGTATTCCCGGAGCGGGGGCTGCCGGAGGGATTGCAGGCGGTTTCGCCGCTTTCCTGCAGGCGGAAATTGTCTCGGGAATAGAGACGGTTCTTGAAATGGGACGGTTTGGCGATAAAATGAAGAATGCGGATTTGCTTTTCACGGGAGAGGGCAGGGTGGATGTCCAGACTCTGTACGGAAA
>CAYOWY010000110.1:0-4488 GCA_964407805.1 uncultured bacterium
GTTGAGAAAGCAGTAACTGCGGAAAAAGTTAATGGAGATATCCGCGTCTTTACCCCGGGAGGCCGCACTGGGTGGAAAATTCTTGAATAAAAGAGTATAATAAAATCCATGTACATAATAATCGTAGGATGCGGAAAAATAGGTTCTTATCTGGCAAATCTGCTCCAGGACGACCACAATGTGGTTGTGATAGACAAAGAAGCGGCGAACCTTTCAAAGGTAGGCGATAATTTCAACGGGTTCTCCCTCGCCGGAGACGCCCTTGATACGGACGTGCTGAAAGATGCGGGCATAGAAAAAGCGGATGCGGTGGCGGTGACCACAAGCAATGACAATACAAATATAGTGATTGCGCAGATATCCAAGAAAGTTTTCAACGTCCCCAAGGTTGTAGCGCGTGTATCTGACATCGGTAAAGCAGAGGTTTACAGAAGCCTCGGAGTGGACCCCGTAAACAGCACCTCCATTTTTGCAACACTTTTACGGGAAAAGATTATTGAACGGAATTTTACCACGTACATATTTGAAAGCAGTAAGGTCAGCCTGCTGGAAATAAAAGATGCGGACGGTTATTCGGGAAAAACAGTCAAAGATTTGAATATTCCCGGAGAGTTTCAGGTTATTACCGTGGTGAGAGGGCAGGAGCCCGTTATCCCGGAGGAAAAAACAACATTTGAGAAGGGGGACATAATCGTAGGCGTTGTCAAGCTTTCCTCTCTTAAAAAAGTGAAAAAGGCTTTGAAGATATCATGAACATAATAATAGTCGGCGGAGGCAATGTCGGTTATAACCTTGCGGAGCGTTTAAGCGCGAGCAATTACGTAACGCTGGTTGAAAAAGACCCGGAGATAGGGAAAAAACTTGCGGGGAAAATAAATATCCTTGTCATGGGCGGGGACGGCTGTGATACTAATATCCTCAAGCAGGCGGGGATAAACAAGGCCGATATCGTTGCGGCCGTAACCGGCAGCGACGTGGACAACCTCGTTATCTGCCAGATTGCAAAGGATATTTTTCATGTAAAAAGAACGGTGGCGAAGGTTAACGACCCGAAAAACGAGAAAATATTTTACCAGCTGGGCGTGGACGTTGCCATAGGCAGTACCGCCATTATAGCCAAGGTTATAGAGGATGAAGTCAGCTGGGACGACTTCATAACCCTTTTTACTTTCAAACGCGGAAACCTATCTATAGTAAGGGTTGACCTTCCCGAAACCTCTCCCGTCATAAACATGACGGTCGGCAGTATAGAACTTCCCGAAGATTCCGTTCTTGTCGCCATCATAAGAAACGGAGAGATAATGATCCCGAAAAACAACTCGGTTCTCAAGGAAAAAGACGAGGTTATCGCAATGACAAAGGTTGAGAACGAATCGCTTCTTTTTAAAACGCTTATAGGAGAGGTGAAGGACAAGTAATGGAGCGGTTTTTAAAATACCTGAAAATCACTTACAGATGGATTACCGGCGTGACGATTGAGCTTATTTACCCCTTAGTCACATTCACCGCCGCCGCAATAGTCTGTTCTATAATTTACATGCTTTTCATTATAAAAAAATGATACCCCATTTTTCCCGAGAGGACGTCAACTCAATTCTTCATTATATCGGCAAGCTGATACAAGGCATGGGTGTAGTGATGCTCGTACCTGTTTTTGTCGGAATCATAAACATGGAGTGGGCCCCTTCAATAGATTTCATCCTGTCATCCCTCCTGTGCCTTTTCATCGGCAATCTGATACTTCTGAAATTCAATGAGGTGCGGGACCTGAACTGGCGGCAGGGCATGAGCCTTGTCGCTCTGTCATGGATTATGGCGATGTTTTTCGGTGCGATTCCGCTATTTCTTTCAGGACATTATAACAGTTATCTGGATTCGTTGTTTGAGGCTATGAGCGCTTTTGCCACAACCGGACTTGTCCTTGTCAATAATGTTGACCATATGGCTTACGCCTACAATTTCTGGAGGCACTTCATGTGCTTCATAGGAGGGCAGGGGATAATTCTCGTGGCGCTGACTCTCTTTGTAAAAGGAGGGAGCGCCTTCAAGGTCTATGTCGGAGAAGCGCGCGAAGAAAAAATAATGCCCAACATCATACAGACGGCAAGGTTTATATGGCTGGTAAGCTTGACATATCTGATTATCGGAACTTCCATTCTTTTCTTCATCAATCTTCTCCGCAACGTCTCTACCGGAAGAGCATTGTTTCATTCGGTATGCCTTTTTATGTCCGGATGGGATACGGCGGGATTTGCCGTGCAGTCGCAGAATATACTTTACTACCACAGTCCGGCTATAGAAATAGTGACGGCCATGATATTCCTGCTCGGCGCAGTTAATTTCGGAGTTCATTACGCTGTCTGGACAGGCAGGCCCCAGGAGCTTGTCAGGAATTTTGAACTCAAGGTTTATATGTTCAGCATACTGGCGCTTTTTTCTCTTGTCTGCGTAGGCTTCGTAATGCAGTTTCCTTTTCCCGGATACGTGCCGTTTTTCCGGAAAGCTTTTTATCAGCTGATTTCCGCTCATACGGGCGTAGGTTATTCAAACATAACTGTCCAGCATTTTCTTTACTACTGGCCTCCTCTTGCCATTCTGGGGATAATCCTTGCTATGGGGCTTGGTGGAAGTTCTTCGTCAACTGCGGGCGGCATAAAAATTTTGAGGGTGGGGTTGTTTTTCAAAGGCATAAAAAAGGAAGTCAGGATACTTACCTCTCCGGAATCAGCGGTTATTGTTGAGAGGTTTCACCACATCAGGGACATAGCGGTTGAAGACAATCACATAAAGATGTCGGCTATAATAATCCTTTTATATGTTGCGGTCTATCTTGCGGGAGGAGTAATCGGCAGTTTTTACGGATATCCTTTTCTGCCTTCGCTCTTTGAGTCGGTTTCCGCAACTGCAAACGTAGGGCTTTCAATGGGGATTACCTCTCCTTCCATGCCCAACGGCCTTAAGATAGTTTACATGATGCAGATGTGGCTGGGACGTCTGGAGTTTATTTCAATATTTGTATTGTTTAGATTTATTCTTTCTTTAAAAAGTCCCCAGTAGCGGTGCGATTTATTTCACAAATACAGCGGCGCTCCGCCACAAAACTTAGGCGGACTGACGAATTTATCGCACTGTTTTATGGTAAAAAAAAATGAAAACAAAATACATACTGATACTCATGGTTTTCTCAATGCTGTCCTGCATGGTGTATGCATCGCAGATTGTTCCTTTGCATAAACTTTTTGAGGAATCGCAAAGGTACGAAGAGCATAAAGTCACCGTAGAAGGAGAGGTGATAGGAGATGTAATGCGCGCCGGGGAAAGTTTCTGGATTAACATAAAAGACGGCGATTTCTTTTTGGGGGTTGTTATTGATTCCGTCCAGAAGGAGCAGATAAGAAATCTCGGAAGATACGGAGTTTCGGGCGATATAGTGAGAATTTCCGGGATATACAGATTGCACTGCGCGCAACATCACGGGGAGAGGGACATTCACGCCGAGATTCTTGAAATAGTCGAAGAGGGGAGAGCTTTTAACGAGAGTGTAGATACCAACAAGATTCTTTTAAGTGTTGTCTTTGGACTTGCGACAATACTTACGGTGTTTTATTCCCATCGAATGAGGTCCCGAAAAGATACCGGCGGTCAGCAGAATTGAAAACCACTTTTTCAAGAGTGCCGGCAGTGGAAGAGGAAGATGAGAACACGACGGCTTTATTCCCACTGCTTCTTCCTAAAAAACATCCCTTTCTTTTAGCACTCGGCTTAACGACAAAAACACTGTCGGTTTTCCCTTTGCAGCGGATGTTTCGTTTCAGGGATATATCTTCCTGAATGTCAAGTAAAAACTTATGCCGCCTTTCTTTTTCTTTCTGCGGAACGTCATTTTCCATTAAGGAAGCCGCGGTACCCGGCCTTGCCGAATATTTGAAGATGAACAGGTCGTCAAACTCAATTTTTTTAACCGCTGAAACGGTATCTTCAAAATCCCTCTCCGTTTCGGAAGGGAAACCCGTTATTATATCAGAGGTTATTGTAATATCAGGAGCAATCTCCCTCGCATGTTCTATAATTTCAAGATATCGCGAACAAGTATATTTCCTGTTCATAAGCAGGAGTATCCTGTCGGAACCTGACTGAAGCGGAAGATGGAGGTGTTTGTACAGCTTGGGCAGATTTCTAAATGATATCAGCAGTTCGCCCGGTATATCCTTGGGATGGGAAGTAAGAAACCAGATGCGCAGTATCCCTTCAATACTATGGATTTTTTTAAGCAGTTCCGTAAAACGCTCTCCTGTATCGCTCCCGTACTCGTTCACATTCTGCCCCAGTAAGATAATCTCCCTGACTCCCCGGCCGGCGAGATATTCAACTTCAGCGTATATGTCGGAGGGCGACCTGCTTGCCAGTTTTCCTCTCGTGAAAGGCACGATGCAGTAAGAGCAGTAGTTTTCGCATCCTTTGGTTACCGTCACGAAAAAGGAGATATCG
>CAYOWY010000111.1:0-4438 GCA_964407805.1 uncultured bacterium
CATGCCGGGCTTCAGATTATAACCCGGGTTATCAACAAGGATTTCCACGGTAGTGGTCCTTGCCGCCGCATCGGCAACCGGCATTATTTTATTAACCCTGCCTGTGAAATTCCTCTCCCGATAAACATCCGTCTGAAGTAACGCCGCCTGTCCCCGCGTTATCTTTTTAATATCTCTTTCTCCCACGGGAAACGAGACCTTGACCGTTGATATGTCAACGATAGAAACCAGCGGGGAAGATTTGCTCATTGTGCTTTCAGTGACAAGCTCTCCTTCGTCAATGAACTTTTCGGCAATTATGCCGGATATCGGAGCATTTATAACATTGTCCCTCAACCGCCTCATGGCCGACTCAAGCTGTGCTTCCAGCCCTTTTATTCTGTAAAGCGTGGCGTTATAAAGGGTTTCAATATCCTCGAATTTCTTGGAAGACACCACTCCCTCGTCCGCAAGCCTTTTGTACCTGTCATAATCCGCTTTTATGTTGGCAAGCTGGTACTCCTGCGCCTTTATCTCGTTTTCTATCTGCCGGACCGCAAGTTCCCTCTGCCTGCCCTCTATTGCCGCGATGACCTGCCCCTCTTTGACAAGGTCGCCCTCTCTGACCGTCAGTTTTTCCAGCACCCCGGTCGCTTCCGTATAGACAACCACCTTCTTGAGCGGCTCCACGTCTCCTATCCCTTCCACGGTTTCGGACATCACTGACATCCTCACCTTTTCCGCTTCCACCGGAATTATCCTCTCTTCCGTCTTCATCTTTTCAGCGGCAATTCTTTCGCGTCTCTTGTTCCTGATCGCGCTTACAATCAGAACAACCGCGACAACCAGCACAAAAGCCGCTATAAGCTGTTTTTTCTTTTTCATATGACCTCTCCCTTTCCTATTGCATAATGCCTGCCGCTTTTTCCATCTCCGCAACGGCGATGCGGTAATTGCACAGCGCCTGGCAGTAGTTGTTGCGCGCGGAGTTAAGGTCTGTCTGTGCGTCAAGGACGTCTACCGTAGTTGACATCCCTTCCCTGTAAAGCATCTCCGCCACCCTGAAATTCTCCGCGGCCTTCTCTGTCGTCTTTTCAGCCGTCTTTATTTCTTTTCCGGCCGATTCCACGTTCAGCCGTGCGGTTTTCAGGGCGAGCTCAACGGATTTTTCCACAAGTCTTTTCTGTTCCTCCGCTTCTTTCCGCTGATGCCCGGCTTTCTTCACCCTGTAGCCGGTCCGCCCCCAGTTCCATATGTCAAACTCGGCCGCAAGCATCACATTCCAGCTGTCTTTCCATCCGTCAACCGCAAGCTGGCTCCCTCTGTCAAGCATGTAATTGCAGAGAAGGCTTACCTGCGGATAGTATCCGCTTTTTTCAAAATCCGCATTAAACTTCGCCATTTTCAAGACGGATTCCGCCTTCTTCAGCTCCGGATGGCCTTCATAAGAAACCGCTTTTCGGGAATCAAAAGACTGTACGTCCTTCCCGTCTCCCGATATTTCGGCAATCGCAACTATGGTGTCCAGAGGACGGTTTAATACAAAATTAAAGCCCGCTTCCGCGGTACGCAGAAGGTTCTCCGCGCGTATAATCCCCTGCTCCGCCTCGGAAAGGAAAACCTCGGTTTTCAGTATATCCATCTTTGTAACCATCCCTTCCCTGAAAAACGACTCTGCCGTTTTTAGATGCTTTTCAGCCATTTCTTTAAGGGCGGCTGCATTTTCAAGAAGCTTCTTCGCCTTCAGCACGGAAAAGTAGCTTCTCTTAACCTCAAGCGCCACATCCTGTTTTACGGAATCAAGGTCGTATCCGGCAAACCTTCTGTTCTCCTTTGCCTGCCTGTACAGAGAGGTTGTTCTGCCCCCCGTGAAAACCGGCTGGGCAAGCGTTACAACCGCGCTGTAGATATTCTCGTCGGCAACCTTATAAGAAATTGGGTCGGGAATAAGAGGGGGAATCGGACCGAAGGATACTTCCTGCGCTTCCTGTATGCGGGTATAGCTGAAAGAAGAAGAGACCCCCGGTAGAAACGACGTGGCGGCTTCTTTCTCAAGATATTCGCCCTGAAGGACTCTTTCTTCCCCCATGTTAATTTTTATGTTGTTTTTGAAAGCTATGCCTATACTTTGCTCAAGGGTGAGTACCTCTTCCGCGTTTCCCCCGGCAAAAAACAAAAACACTACCGCCAGCAGAACAAAAATCTTCATAAACATCCCTCCCCTGAAACCTGCCTTTTAAGCAGTCCCCGCAAGAAAAGAGAAATGAGGCTGTCAATATGCTTTTTCAATCTGGAGGCGCTTTTCTCCTCAAGCCAGAAATGCTCCAGCCCCCTTACGATGTAAAGGAGGATTGATACCGTCCCCTCCACGTCATCTATGCCGAAGACTCCCTTTTCAATCCCCTCCTCCAGTATTTCTTTAACTATCTCCCGCTCTTTCCTGTCAAAATCGTATTTTACCCTTTCAATCAGTCTGTAATTTTCATAATACTCGTCTGCAAAAAAAGAGTAGAAAGCGGAGAGATGGCTTAACGCGGACACCCTGATTGTGACGTAGGCGGACAATTTACCCTGGGGAGAACCTGCTCTTTTAATCTCCTCAAGCATCTTCTTCTTCCATTTTACGATTTCCTTGTCCGCCACCGCACGGAAAACCTCATCCTTGCTCTTAAAATAGTAGTACAGGGAGCTTTTTGCCCTGTGAGCCGCCGCGGCAATCTCCTCCATTGTGGTTTTTCTGAAACCGTAGCGGGCAAAAACATGCTGGGCCGCCTTCACGATCTCTTCTTTATTGGTTGTATTTGCTCTTTCCATTTTTAGAATATCTGACTAAAACGGTCTAATGTTCTAAATTTTAGCGCTTTTTTAACGCGGCGTCAAGGTTTTTTTATTAACATAAATTCCGACAGCAGAATAAAATCTTCGATAGTAACAAAGTACCTATATTTACTATAAAGGACAGTAAAAATATGGCAAAAAACTGCTACCACTTTTAATACTTGTAACATCATAGGCATTATACCTGAAATGGAAGGGAAGAAGGAAGCATTTATAGAAAGTTACCAAATTCACGCCAATCCTTCTTTTATGATACATAATTCGTTAGGCGTAAAATACGAAGCAAAACACTTCCTCCCTTGTAGAACGTTCATATTTTGGGCATTCATAAAAGTTTTTCGGCTCGGATACCTCGTCCTTCAGGACGGGGAGGAGAGCCAATAAAGTTTTTATGACGCTTTTTAAAATACCTCGCCCTTTAGGGCAGGGTCATTTACTAATATTTTCTTCACGAATTGACATTTCAAATCCGTCTTCTTAGCAATGGCCAGGACACAGTTGCCGATAAAGTAAAAATATGAGCATGGCATATATTTTGACTCCGTACAAGAGATGTTCATAATGATATTTATTTGGAGACGGAAATCTGATATAATTAGGGTAATGAAGACAATAGATAGAAATAATCCAAAACCATTTCTGAAATGGGTAGGAGGCAAGACCCAGCTATTGAGTGAACTGGAATCCCATCTGCCCAAAGAAATAAGAAATACGGGAGTTATTGATTGTTACATAGAACCATTTTTAGGAGGTGGGGCTCTGTTCTTCTATCTTAGAAGTCGTTATGAAATCCGAAGAGCCTATTTAATAGATAATAACCGGGATTTGATTCTATCTTACAACGTTGTAAAAGAACTTCCTGAAGGGCTTATCAAACAACTCTCATTGCTTGAAAAAAAATACTTACGGGGCAACGATCAAAAACGTGTGGAGTTTTATTATCAAGTGAGAGACAGGTATAACAAGCAGCGGTTGAATTTTGACTATAAGGAATTTTCGGATGAATGGATAATGAGGACAGCGTATCTAGTATTTCTGAATAAAACCTGCTTTAACGGATTGTATCGTTTAAACAGTGATGGCGATTATAATGTTCCTCACGGGCGATATAAGAATCCCAAAATATGTGATTCCGATAATATCCGTAAAGTGAGCCATGCATTGTGTGATACACATATCATTTGCGGAGATTTCTCAAAAAGCCGCAATTATGCACAAAAGGGTGCTCTCGTATATTTCGATCCCCCTTACAAACCCATCAGCATAACCTCCAATTTTACAGGATATACAAAAACAGGTTTCTCCGATACTGAACAAATAAGACTTGCTCATCTTTGCAAGGAACTTGCTCATAAAGGTGTATATATATTACTTAGCAATTCTGACCCCGATGTTGGAGAGAAGAAAGATAAATTTTTTGATAATATATACACTGGTTTTAATATAGAACGAGTCTTCGCAAACAGAATGATTAATTGCAACGGTGAAAAAAGAGGAAGGATTCAAGAGCTTTTAATAGCAAATTATTGATATGAAATACCACAAATGTTTTCTGGATAAAATCGGGTGTTTGTGCTAACTCAAAAGAGTACCACCGCGCTAACATAAAATGTACCCACCT
>CAYOWY010000112.1:0-4415 GCA_964407805.1 uncultured bacterium
CAATATACAGTCTATATTATAATAAGTCAAAAAAGGAAGGTAGGAATGTTTAAAAATTTACCTTTGTGGATATTCAGTCCGGATACAGGCCTGCGCGAGAAGCTCCGGCTTGCAGTGCTGGGTGAGTTTGAGGGTATTGATATAGACATTAAAGAGGCGGCAGCGCTTTCTGAAAAATATTCCACTTCTTACGTCAGAGGCATGCTGGATTCTTTTAATCATAAAGCCGGTGCATGGGAACTGCCGTTTGCATTGGATTCCGAAGAAGGAACCTATCAGGCCGGCCTGCAGGAACTTGAAAAATATTGCCTTATAGCCAGTGAGATTGGAGCACGCACGGTAAAAACCGTTTTAAAAAGCATGAATTTTAAGGAACGCCTCAATACCGTCGCAGGGATTCTAAACGATTGCGAATGCCGTATCGCCGTTGAATTTCCTTTGTCTCATAAGAAAGAAAGTCTTTTTCCTTTGAAAGGTAATGTCGGAGCAATTTCTAATTCATTTACCTGGCATCTTTCGGGACACAGCCCGGAAATGCTGAAGGAAATATCAGGCAGTTCTTTTTACGTTGAAATCTGCGACACGAATAAAAATGCCGGACAAACTACTGACAATTGTATTTATCTGCCTGGGGAAACCGGAGTTATCAACCTCGTGGGATTTCTGACCGCTCTGTTTGAGAGCGGCTATAAAGGTCCTGTCTCCCCGAAACTGCCGGACAGGAATATCCTTGCCTTTCCTCATGAAATGGCAGTAAGGCTGCTGGGAGGTTCTTTCGCGAGGGTTTGGAAAAAAGTGTTCAAAGAAAAAGAGGGTTAGTCCATGCTTTTTTCCCGGTCCTGTCGGTTATTTCTATCCTGATGTATATCTCATCTCCCCGTACAGTGAACTCCGCATGTTCTATATCCCCTGTTTCGGCGGCAAATCTTTTCCCCGATGAATTAACGGCTATAAAATCAATAGCTTCCGCAGGTGGGCAGGTTACTTTAATCGTGGAACCGGAAATTTCCAAATTTTTAATAATAACGCCTGTTGAGGAATAAAAACAGCCGTTTCTTATTGATGCCAGAATATCTTTTTTCGTGCAGGAAGCCGCTTTTGCCATTATAAAACTTTTAGCCGTATCCTTTCTTGAATGCGTATCGTCGCTGGCGAAACCCAGTATTTTTCTTCCCGTCTGCAGAATCTCGTCAAAGTGCACCGTAGAATAGCCCTTTCCGAGTATCCTGTGGCATACGGTATTGAAAACTTCAATGCCCAGATATCCGTTCAGGCGCAGAAGGTCGCCGGATGTCACGCCGCTCCAGTAAGGGTGGGCTATGATTACTATTGCGTTCTGAAGGTTCATCCGGTCAATAATCTGCTGGTCGGAAAGCCCCTCGCCGTCAAATTCCTCCTGCAATTCTATCCCGACTATGTGATTGAGGCTGTTTTTTTCCGAGCCTCTTAAGAACAGCATGTTTTCAGGCGCCTTGGCCTCCGTTATTTTATTATGGTCGGTGATGCATAAAAAGTTATAGCTGGCTTTGCCGTAAATTTCAAATGCTTCCTCCGGGGTTGATTCCCCGTCGGAATTGTTTGTGTGCGTATGCAGATTCCCTTTATACCAGTTTCCTTTTGTCTCAAACGGATTGACGAAATTCATCATTGCCCCCGGCTTGTTGGTAAAATCAGTCTTCTTCTTTCTTGGTTGAGTAGAGCACCTCGGATATGGTTGTTTTGCCCTCCAGCACTTTTGTTATTCCGTCTTCGCGCAACATCTTCATGCCTGCTTTTTTCGCCAGTTCTTTTATTCTGCCGACTTCCGGATTTATCATTATACCTCTTCGCAGGTCCTCGTTGATTATCATCAGTTCAAAAATGCCTATTCTTCCGCCGAACCCCGTTCCGTTGCGCATGTGGCATCCCTTACCCCTGAAGAACGTTTGTTCTGTTTCTCCCTCGGGTATGCCAAGCTGTTTTATTTCTTCTTTCAGAGGAATATACCGTTCCTTGCAGTTAGTGCAGATGCTTCTTACAAGCCGCTGGTTCAAAACGCCTATAAGCGACGATGCTATAAGATACGGTTCAACGCCCATATCTATAAGGCGTATTACCGCTCCCGGCGCGGTGTTGGTATGCAGGGTGGAAAAAACCAGCTGTCCGGTCTGTGCGGAGCGGAAGCTGATTTCTGCGGTTTCCAGATCCCTGATTTCTCCGACCATGATAACATCGGGGTCTTGTCTTAGAATAGACCTTAAAGCAACGGCAAATGTCATGCCTGTTTTAGGATTTATCTGTGTCTGGTCCACATTCTTCAGGTGATATTCAACGGGATCCTCAACAGTTATGATTTTTTTATGGATATTATCCAGTTCATTGAGCGAGGAATACAGCGTGGTTGTTTTACCGCTTCCCGTGGGCCCCGTAACCAGGAGTATTCCGTAGGGCTCATCAAGAATCATTCTCCATCGGTGAAGCGTTTGCGGCAGAAACCCGAGCTGTTCAAGTCCCGAAACGATATTGCGTTTGTCCAGTATCCTCATCGCTACCATCTCACCGAATATTGTTGGGAACGTTGAAACGCGAAGGTCTACGTCCCTTCCTGATAGCTTAAGTTTAAAATAGCCGTCCTGGGGAATTCTTTTTTCGGCGATGTCAAGCATTGAAAGGACCTTTATGTGCGAAACGATTGCCGGATACAGTTCCAGCGGGGGAGGGGGGAATTCATAAAGGATGCCGTTGATTCTGTATCTAAGCTTGATACCCTCTTCTTCTATCTCTATGTGGGCGTCGGTTGCTTTCACTTCAGCGGCTTTTGAGATTATATCCTCGACCGCCGCAACGGCGGAAGAGTCGCTGATCTCCTTAAGGTCGGACGGCTTGAAAATTCTGCCTGCCGCCTCCATCTTTTCAACGGGGGAAAGTATTTTCAGACTGCCCTGTGCAAGGTATCTGTCAAGACCGGTTTTTATGTCGGAGTCTTTTGAGAGGCGTGGTTCTATCTCCATTGAAGCTATTTTCCCGAGTTCCGTTATGACTTCTTCGTCCGACGGGTCGACCATGCCGCAGATAATTTTTTTACCGCCTTTGTATACCGGGATAGTGCGGTATTTCCTGCAGGTGAATTCGGGCAGAGAACTTAGGACGTTTTTCTCAATCTCAATGGCTGAAGGATTTATTGGAACAACCTTAAGTTCTTTAAGGACGAAGTTATACCATCTGTCTGCGCTGGTCAGCCCGAACTTTATCAGAAGGTATCCGAAAGGAGCGCCTGTCTTTTCTTTTTCCGCGGTGACAATGTCAATCTGGTCTTTCCGCAGGCCTTCTTTTTCCATCAGCAGTTTTATAAGCTCTTCTCTTTTCATAGAAGCGGTTCCACAATCTCTATCAGTTGGGATTCGGATAACGAACCCATTTTTGGCGGAAGGCTTTCGCCTTTCTTGTCTATTATAAACGTTGTGGGTACAGCCCTTATCCCGCCGTAGAGATTTTCCACTTGTTTGTCGCTCATGCAGACAATATAGTTGATTCCGTAATCCTGAACCATCTTTTTTACGTCTTCTTCAGGACTGCTGACCGCTATGCCTATAATCTCCACCCCTTTGTCTTTGTAGCTTTTATAAAACTTTATGAAATCAGGGATTTCAGCGCGGCATGGCGGACACCATGTTGCCCAGAAATTCAGAATTACGACCTTTCCCCGGTAATCGGCGAGATTGACGGTTTTTCCGTTTATATCCTCAATAGAAAAATCGCGAGTTTTTGCCGGTTCGTCCAGGGCCTCGGTTTTCGTGTTGGTTTTGGTACAGGATGCAAAAGCAAAAATAATCAATAATAAAACAATCAATCTTTTCATTTTACGTTCCTCCTTTTCCTTTACTGCTTTTTATCTGATGTCAGAATTGCGAGAGTTTCCCGGATAGTTCCCAGATGGGCTATAACACAGCATTCCGCCTTGCTGTCCCACCAGGAGCAGTGGTCTGCGATGCAGGCGTCAAAATCGTCTATGAATTCCGGTACTCCGAAAGTTGCTTCTCCGAGAGGCCTTTTCTGGGACTTGAGTCTTAGTGGACATTGCACAGGCATCACCCCCTTTCCGCTTACAATTTCTTCATATAGTTTCGTTAGCGGCATCGTCAGTTGCCTCGGCGTATTGCTACATACGCCTCGTTACTTCCTCTTTGCTGTCTCACTATATTTTGAACTTGTAAGCGGCATTCTTCTATTGCCTTGATAGTGCTTTCTTCTATTCGGCACGACTAAACTAAGAAGGTCTCAACCGTTGCAAGAAATTCCTT
Source organism: uncultured bacterium (assembly GCA_964407805.1). Lineage (GTDB taxonomy): Bacteria > Ratteibacteria > UBA8468 > B48-G9 > JAFGKM01 > JAFGKM01. The sequence continues at coordinate 4,281 of CAYOWY010000112.1, forward strand.
TTTTATCTTTTCCAGAGAGACTCCGTCTTCCGCCTCCATGCGGACGACAAGCGCCGGCTGTGTGTTGGACGCCCTGACAAGAGCCCATCCTTCGTCGAAAAACACTTTCACGCCGTCAATATCGGAAATTTTCAG
>CAYOWY010000113.1:0-4405 GCA_964407805.1 uncultured bacterium
TCCCTGCACTTTCTCGGAAGGCGTCTTTCTTGAGCCGAGCGAATTAAGAAAGAAAATAGCCGCCAGAGCGGCTATAATGATTGCCGGCGCCTGCCATCTGTTTTTTTTCATTTTTCACATCTCCTTATTGTTTCCTCAATAAAAGTATAAAACCCGCCTCGCTCCGTGTCAAACTCCCTTGTTTAACCTAAAATTCAAACAAGAACAAAATTCTGCCTGTGCCCTGCCGGGAGATTTCTGAAGCGGGCGTCTGTTTGAGGAGCGGGCACGGTTCCTGTATTGTAGGAGAGTGACGAAAGAAGCCGAACGCAGGCCGCCTCGCCGGGGCGGGCAAGTGTCCCGCCTGAAGAAAGCCTCCCGGTAAGGCACCCGTTAACCAACCATCGTTATGTCGGAATATGCTGTTTAATGCTATAATAAGCCGATGAAAAACAGAAAAGCAAAAGCCCTCGTTCTTCTGTCTGGAGGGTTGGACAGCCGGCTCGCCCTTATGATGATGAAAGAGCAACTGGGCGAGAAGAACGTGGAGGCGCTTCATTTCATTCTTCCCTTTGGCGAAGGATGCTGCAGCGACAGATTCTGCGTATTCAACTTCGCCCAGAAACAGCACATCAGGCTTCACTTTGCCGATTGTACAAAAGGACGGCTGTTGTCGGATTATATAAAAATCCTGCGAGCTCCGAAGCATGGGAGAGGCACGGCGCTCAACCCGTGCATTGATTGCCGCATCTTCATGTTCAAAAAAACAAAAATAATAGCAAAAAAGTTGAAAGCGGACATTATAGTTACCGGGGAAGTCGCAGGAGAAAGGCTTATGAGCCAGAAGAAAAGAACGCTCCGGCTCATAGAATCCCGTGCGGGGCTGAAAGGTAAGATTTTAAGGCCTTTGAGCGCAAAGGTCCTGACGGAAACCGAAGCGGAAAAAAAAGGGCTGATAGAACGGGGCCGCATGGAAGCTATAGAGGGAAGACAGCGAAAACGGCAGATGGAACTCGCCCGCAAATTCGGGATTACATACCCCAACCCGGCGGGCGGATGCCTTCTCTGCGAGAGGGAGTTCTGCAAAAAAGTTTCGCCCCTTCTGCACCTGAAACGAAAACTTGACGAGTTTGATATAGCGCTGGTGAAAATTGGAAGGCATTTTGAGTCAAGCGGCATCGTGCTGGGAAAAGACAGGCAGGAAAACGAACAGATTGCAATGCTGGCGAAGACACATAAGAAAGGTTTTATCATCATACCCGGACAACCGGGCCCAACCGCATTTATTAGAAAGAAAAGCTATAAAAACCGAGCGGAGGAATTGATAAGAAAATACAGCAGACACAAAATCACTTCCTTCAGTTGTTCAAAGTATCAGCCGTGAATTCGGCTGTGAGAGTTGATTAAGCTTTTATCGGCAATCGCGGCGCTCTTTATTTCACAGTTGTTCCCGATTAACACCCCGTTGCCTATTACGCTGTCCGAAATTATGCATCCTTCTTTTATGACGGAGCCGTTCATAACAATGCTGTTTTCCAGATAAGCTGCTTTGCCGAGAGAACAGTTGTCGCCGATGATAACCCTGCCCCCTGTTTTCACTCCTTCCATCAAAACTGTATTTTCACCTTTCAAAAAATCGCCCTCAAGCATATCAAAGTTTGCCTTTTTATATTTCTCAACGGTACCCACGTCAATCCAGTATCCGCAATGACTATATCCCATGAACTTCTTTCCGCTCTCAAGGAGATACGGGAAAACAGCCCTTTCAAGGGAAACGGGCTTGTCCGGCGGAATTGCATCAAAGATTTCAGGGGAAAAAACATATATTCCGGCGTTGATTGCGTCAGTCACTATCTCCCCAGGCTTCGGTTTTTCAATGAATTTCTTAACCATCATATCCTCATCCGTTAAAACAAGGCCGTAGGCCGAGGGGTTGCTCACTTTTACAAGGGCGATTGTAGCGCATGCTCGGGCATTCTTATGGACATCAAGCATTTTAACGAGATTCAAATCGGAAATTATATCCCCGTTGAAAACAAAAAAAGGAGCTGTGTCCTTTTTGAAAAAACTGTAAGCGTTTCTCACACCGCCGCCCGTTCCCAGCGGGGTATTCTCAACACAGAGATGCACCTTAACGCCGGAATTTTTTGCAAGGTCTCCGATAACCCGCCGGAAATATTCCGCCTTGTATCCGACGGAAACAATGGCCTCGTCAACATTGTACTTTTTCAGAAGTTCAAACTGGCGAGATATCAACGGAACGTTCGCAACCGGAAGCATGGGCTTGGGGGTAGTCAGCGTAAAAGGGCGCAGTCTCGTTCCCTCTCCTCCTGATAACAAAAGTGCCTTCATTTACCCCCCCTTTAAGTAAGTCTCCAAAAATGTAACACACTTGCTTAAAACATGTCAACCTCGCCTGCTGCCCCTTTTCCTTGACAGTACGGCAGACAAAAAATAAAATGAATACTGATGAAAAAACTTCTTGCTTTCTTTCTGCTGTTCACGGTTTACTGCAGTTTCGCATCCGCCGAAACCGCGCCTGCTCCCCGGCATCCGTATACGGTCCTTGTGCTAAGCGGCGGCGGCGCGCGGGGCATCGCTCACGTCGGAGTTCTCAAGGTTCTTGAAGAATTGAAGGTCCCCGTTGATATGGTCGTGGGCACCAGCATGGGTGCTATTGTGGGAGGACTCTTCGCTGCGGGGCTTTCCCCCGATGAGATTGAAAGGAAACTTACGGCTGTGGACTGGAACGATATTTTTTCCGACAACCCCCGTCCGCTTGAGCAGTCCTACCACATCCGCAGTGATTCGGCTGATTATGCGCAGGGGCTGGAAATCGGGTACGCCAGAGGAAAGGTGCGGATACCCCACGGAATAATCGCGGGGCAGAAACTCTCTCTCGCCCTTAACGAAATACTTATGCCCGCATTGACGGTTGAAGATTTCAACGAACTTGCAATCCCCTTCAGAGCTGTCGCGGCAAATATTGAAACCGGCGACAAGGTTGATCTTTCTTCGGGCGACCTGGCAAAAGCGATAATGGCAAGCATGGCCATACCCGGCGTCTTTTCCCCCGTGGAAATTGACAGGAAACTGCTTGTTGACGGAGGCATTGCCGCCAACCTTCCCATAGAGACAGCAAGAGCCGCGGGCGCAGAGAGAATCATCGCAGTGGACGTCAGCATGCCGCTGGCTGGACGGGAAAACCTGAATTCCATGATTGACGTCACAAAGCAGGTACTCGCAATATACAGCCACAGGGACCTTAAATACCAGAAATCCTTTCTCAAAGAAGGAGATATCCTGATAAACATTGAACTGCAGGGTTTCGCAAACACCGATTTCAAGAAAGCCGCAGGGATAATAGCGGGCGGGGAAGAAGCCGCCAGAAAATCTGCCTCTGCGCTTTCCGCAATGACTGTGGCGGAAGATGAGTACAAACTGTTTCAGGCAAAAATATCCGGCTGGCGCAGGGAAGAACCGGCAAAGATTGATTTCATTGAAATAAAACAAGCAAAAAATATTTCGCCGGAGATTGTGCGGGTACGCGTCAAAACAGTGCCGGGCGGGACGCTGAACCCCGGCGATATCGTGCGCGACATCACCGATATCTACGCGACGGGCTTTTTTGACCGCGTCGATTACCGGCTGATTAATAGAGGGGATGAAAAAGGCCTGATTATAGAACCCCATGTAAAACCGTGGGGGCCTAATTATCTTTATTTCGGGTTGAGATTCAACAGTGCCTCTGATTTTAACCCCCTGATACGATACAGAATTACAAGAATAAACAGCATGGGGGGGGAACTGAACCTCCACGCCCGTCTGGGGATAAACCATTCGTTTAACGCGGAATTCTACCAGCCGCTTGACTACAGGGAGCATTTTTTCATAGCCCCTCTGGTGAACTACAGCCTGCGGAATACTGACTTGTATGATGGCGACAGCAGGTATGCGCGCTACCGCACAAACCAAACCGAGGCAGGCATAGACACAGGCATCAACCTCGGCAACCAGGGACAGTTACGCCTCGGAGTTCTGGGAGAAAATGTAATAAGCAAGCCTTCCATCGGGGATGATACTCTGCCCGACTACAAAACGAATGAATTCCTCATTACCGGCTCTCTCGTCATTGAACGGATGGACAGCATAGTTTTTCCGAGGGAAGGGACATATTTCGGCGCGTGGTACAGGGGAACCGCGCCGGGCAGGGACGAAGAGAAGGAATTCCGCCTGCTGACGGTCAAGTCCGCAGGAGCTCTTAGCCACGGACAAAACACCCTGCTCGCATCCATTGAGGCTTCAAGCAGTCTCGGCACCGACCTGCCCGAGTACCGGAAATTTTCTCTCGGAGGATTCCACAGGATGAGCGGTTTCCGTGAAGACAGGTTCGCGGGCGACTACTCCGGGTTCCTCAAGCTTACAT
>CAYOWY010000114.1:0-4367 GCA_964407805.1 uncultured bacterium
ACAACTCTCCAAAACTCTTCTGTGGACCAGAGACAAGCGTCTGAATGCCGTTGCCATGCACCTTCATCTCTCTTTTATACATGCCTGAAACGAATTTTTGCAGAAGTGTTGACAGGGATTTTTTTATGAGGTATAATCTCCTCCGTCTCTGGCAACCATGGCGAAGGGGAAACACCCGTTCCCATCCCGAACACGGCCGTTAAGCCTTTCAGCGCCGATGGTACTGCATGCGAAAGTGTGTGGGAGAGTAGGTGTTGCCAGGGACATTTTTATTTTCCGTTCCCATTTCGCACATATAGGTTCATCATCTGCGTCATTGGCTTCGTCGGTGTATTTCTACATACACCTCCTCGCCTCTTCCTTGCTTCTTTCCTCTATGCACAAACTGGGAACGGAAGCATTATTTCCATTACTCTGCTATCTTTCTCTTCTTTACTTCCTCGTCGTCTCACTCTCGATACAAATTAGAAGCGGCCAATACACTTCTGCTTCAGGCATTTAGATTTCCCAGAAGAGGGAAAATCTGATATAATAATCCCGCAAATTAAGAAACGCCGGGTTAAAAAATACCGGTTTTGGGGCAGTTTTAACCAATCCTTTTTGCCGTCTTTGCAGAGAGAGGGGGAAAATGGGGCTGTTTATTGTTGTTTAAGGAGGATACAAGAATGGGAAGTATTTACAACCTGGGGATTTTCGGAGGAAACAAAACCGGCAAAACACTGTTTGCCGAAGCGATGCTTTACTGCGCGGGAATGATTGAAAGGATGGGAGCGGTTAGCGAAGGCAATACAACCATGGATTATGACGAGGAAGAGATTAAAAGACAAATGAGTATCAGCTTGAGCACCGGTTACATAAAAGGCGGCAAGAACAAGGCTATATGCGTAATTGACACTCCGGGATACATGGATTTCATAGGAGAGCAGATTGCGGGCGTTGAATCTGTGGATAACGCCGTGTTGAACATTTCCGCCGATGAAGGTGTTTCCTCCGGGGCCGAAAAGCTATGGGAGATTATATCGGGGAAGGGAAAGCCGGCATGTATATTTATTAACAAACTTGATATGCCGGATATTTCCTTTGACAAGCTCTGGGATGAAATGGAGTCTTCATTCGGAAAAAAAATACTTCTTGTGACATGCCCGGTATATGACAACGGGAAATTGACCGGCGTCGCAAATCTTCTTGACAAAAAACAAGCGGATAACCCGTCTTTTCAGAAGTATGTCCAGCGGTCCATGGATGTTATTGCCGAATTGGACGATGTCCTGATGGAGAAGTATCTGGAAGGGCAGGAGATTCCTGTAGAAGAGATATCAAAATACATAAAACAGGGCGTTATAGACGGAAAGGTTATCCCCGTGCTTTCCGGCTCCGCTATGAGCCAGACGGGGATAAAAGAATTTACACAGTTCATATTTGACTATATGCCCGCGTCCGAAGAGTTGCCTCCGTTAAAAGCTTCAGCTCCGGACGGCCAAAAAGAGGTTGCAAGGAATGAAGGACAGCCTCTTCTCGGAATGGTCGTAAAGACTGTTTTTGACCCGTTTGCGGGCAAGCTTTCATATCTTAGAGTTTTTTCAGGCAAGCTTAAGTCAAATTCCCAGTTCTTTAATGTCACTAAAAACTCGAAAGAGAGAGTTGGCCAGCTTTTGAGGATGCAGGGCAAGAAACAGGAACCTGTTGCCGAAGCTCTGCCGGGGGAAGTGGTTGCGGTTGCCAAGCTTTCCAGCGCAGAGGCGTTTGATATATTCTGCGAACAGGGAAATCATATGACGGTTGCCGTGACAAGGCCTCCGGAAGGAGCCGTCTCATATTCCATAAAGCCGAAGGTCAAAGGTACGGAAGATAAACTCGGCAATGCCATAAACAGGATAGCCGAAGAAGACCCGACCATAAAGGTTTTCAGGGATGACGAAACGGGAGAAACAATCATTGCCGGCATGGGAGACCTTCATATAGACATAGCGATAAACAAGTTTAAAAATAAATTCGGCGTGGAGGTTGAAAAGGGCATACCCAAGATAGCATACAAGGAAACGATTACGGTATCCGCGGACGCGGAAGGCAAGCATAAGAAGCAGACCGGCGGAAGGGGGCAGTTCGGGCACTGCTACATCAAAATCGAGCCTCTGCCCAGGGGCGGCGGACTGGAGTTTGTCGACGAGATTGTAGGAGGCTCCATCCCGCGGCAGTTCATCCCGTCGGTTGAAAAAGGCATCAAGGAAGGGATGAAAAAAGGAGGGCTTGCCGGCTATCCCATCGTTGATATAAGGGTGCGGCTTTACGACGGTTCTTACCATACGGTGGATTCATCGGATATAGCGTTTCAACTGGCAGGCATCCTTGCCCTGAACAAAGCAATGCAGCAGGCCAGCCCCATTCTCCTTGAACCGATTGTAAACGTGGAGATACGAGCGCCCCAGGACTTCGTGGGGGACGTGATAGGAACCGTGAACGCAAAAAGGGGCAGGGTGCTGGATATGCTTTCCTCGGGCAAAACGCAGGTTGTAAAATCGCAGGTTCCTCTCGCCGAAATGGCTAATTATACCAATGAATTAAGGTCGATGACGAGCGGACAGGGAACATATACGATGCTGTTTTCTCACTATGAGGTTGTGCCGGCCCACATAGCCCAGAAGATAGTAGATGAAAGAAAAAAAGAGAAGGAGCAGCAGTAAAAATATGGTGAAAGTAGAAATTGCAGGCATTGTTCTTAATCTGTTGCACGAACTTCCCGTGATAATACTTAAAAGCAAAAAGGGGAAGATGCTGCCCATTGCGGTAGGAATTTTTGAGGCGCAGTCCATCCTTTTTGTACTGGAAGAAGCGGATACCTCCAGGCCTCTTACGCACGACCTTTTGAAAAACATAATGATTTTGGCTGGTTATGAATTTGAGCGGCTGGAGATTTATACCGTAAAAAACAATACCTATTATGCAAACATGATAGTTCAGTGCGGCGGCAAAGAGGAAATGATAGACTGCAGGCCGAGCGACGGCATAGCGCTTGCTTTAAGGTTTAAGGCTCCGATTTTTGCCGAAGAGACACTTCTGGAGGACGTTAAGATAGTGAAAAACTACGGAGGGAAGGAATTTCTGAAAACCGGAGATCTTTCCGGACCTATCAGCAGGAAGGAAGCGGAGGATTTCAGAAAGAACATAGAGAGTATAAGCGCCAAGGACTTCTGGGCGAAAATGAAAAAAGAGTGAAGAAATCCGTCTTTGCGTTCGGATTTCTGAACGGGTAGCCGCAGGTTCCCCCTTCGCCAAGGCTCCGGAGGATAAACTTAAGCCTGCGGGATAAAACTTTGAAAGAGATAAAACGAAACCCCTCACTTGGAAAGCTTGGCAGGTGAGAGTTCGGGATAAAGGAGGCAACAATGTCGGGACATTCCAAATGGCACAGTATCAAGCATAAGAAGATGGCGACGGATGCAAAAAGAGGCAAGATGTTCACGAAGTTCATCAGGGAAATCATGATGGCCGCAAAGATGGGCGGAGGAAATCCGGATACCAATCCCCGCTTAAGAATGGTCATAGACAAGGCGAAGAGTTTTAATATGCCGAATGACAACATACAGCGCGCCATCAAGAAGGGCATGGGAGAAGAAGGCGGCGTGCAGTTTGAACAGGTTACCTATGAAGGATACGGCCCCGGCGGGGTGGCGGTGTTCGTTGAAGTCCTTACGGACAACAAAAACAGGAGTGCTTCCGAGATACGTTCCATTTTTTCAAAAAACAACGGCAACCTCGGAGGCGCCGGGAGCGTTTCCTGGATATTTGAAAGGAAAGGGGTTATTTCCGTAAGCAGGGAAAAAGTTAAAGAGGAAGAACTTCTCGACATGATACTTGAAGCGGGCGCCGAAGACATGACAAACGAAGACGATGTTTATGAAATAACCGTCCTTCCCGAAAAATTTGAAGCCGTGAAAAAGGCCCTTGCCGATAAGAGTATTGAGCCGGCGGATGCAAATGTCACATTCGTTCCCAAAAACACCGTTAAGGTTGAAGGAAAAACGGCGGAACAGATTCTGAAACTGCTTGAGGCTCTTGAAGACCACGATGACGTTCAGGGCGCCTATGCAAATTTTGACATCCCGGACGATGTGGCAAATGCCGCCTGAAGAATAAAAGGATGAAAATACTGGGGGTTGACCCGGGCGTTAACAGGGTAGGCTACGGACTTGTTGAGGGCAGCGAAAGAAGCCAGACAGTGCTCCGGTCCGGAGCCATTGCGCCTGCGGCAGGTTCTTATGAAAAAAAAATTCGCGCCATAATTGAAAAATTTGATGTCCTTATGGAGGAAACGGCGGTGGACATAGTTGCCATTGAAGAAATATATCTCGGTAAAAATGTCCGGATTG
>CAYOWY010000115.1:0-4346 GCA_964407805.1 uncultured bacterium
TTGATGCAGGGTCAATGTCAATGTGTATTATCTTCGCTTTCGGAGCAAAGTTTTCAATCTTACCGGTAATCCGGTCGTCAAAACGGCATCCTGCCGAGATTATAAGGTCGGATTCAACAACGGCATAGTTGGCGTACTTGGTGCCGTGCATGCCGAGCATCCCGAGAAATAAAGGATGGCTGGCGGGTATACTGCCCAGCCCCATAAGAGTGAAAGTCGCGGGTATCTCCGCAGTCTCAATAAATTTCTTAAGTTCCGCGGAAGCATTTGAGGAAATAACCCCTCCGCCGGCTATAAGCTGGGGCTTTTTTGATTCTTTTATAAGCTTCGCCGCCTTTTCTATCTGCACGGGATGCCCCTCATATGTGGGTTTGTAACTGCGCATATCTATCTTTTCGGGATACTCAAATTTCGCCTCCGCCCTCTGAACGTCAACGGGAAGGTCTATAAGCACCGGCCCGGGCCTGCCTGAAGATGCAATATAAAATGCCTCTTTCACTGTCCTTGCTATATCTTTCACGTCCTTTATAAGAAAGTTGTGCTTTGTTATTGGCCTTGTTATCCCGGTAATGTCAACTTCCTGGAAAGCATCGCTCCCTATGAGGTTGGTCGCAACCTGTGCGGTAATCGCAACCATGGGTATGGAGTCCATATAAGCGGTGGCTATCCCTGTTACAAGGTTTGTCGCTCCTGGGCCGGAAGTCGCCATGCAAACTCCCACTCTGCCGGAAGACCTCGCAAATCCTTCCACCGCATGTGCGGCGCCCTGCTCATGGCGTACGAGTATGAACTTTATACCGCAGTCATACAGCTGGTCGCAAAGCGGCAGTAAAACACCTCCCGGATATCCGAAAATAATATCCACGCCTTCTTTTTTAAGGCTTTCCACCATAATCTGCGCACCGTTCATTTTTCCCTCTCTCCTTTATCCCGAACTCCCCCTGATACACTTGCATGTGAGGGATTTCGATTTATCTCCTTCTCTGGATCCCTGCTTACTATCCACAGGGATGACAAACTACGTCACTTTTTATGCATCACTTAACGATTGTCTGCTCGCGTGAAGAACCAACCGAAATTCTGGTAATCGGCACTCCCGTTATCTTTTCAATCCGCTCTATGTATCTTCTTGCGTTAACGGGAAGCTCTCCGTAACTCCCGGCTTTTCCTATATCTTCGCTCCATCCGTCAACTTCTTCATAAACAACGCCGCATCCTGAAAACACCTTCGTATTCAGCGGGTAATCATTATAAACCCTGTCCTCAAATTTATACGCCGTGCATATCTTTATCTTTTTTATGCCGGAAAGGACGTCAAGCTTGGTCATAATCAGCTCATCCAGCCCGTTTACACTGCAGGCAAATCTTACAAGTACAGCGTCAAACCATCCGCATCTTCTCGGCCTTCCCGTTGTAGCCCCGTATTCGTTTCCCGTTTTTCTTAGATTATCTCCCTCCTCGCCTTTCAGTTCTGTCGGGAAAGGACCCATCCCCACCCTTGTGGTATAGCTTTTGACCACGCCTATTATTTTGTTTATTTTTCTCGGCGACAATCCCAGTCCTGTGCATGCCCCGCCCGCAATGGAATTGGAAGCCGTTACGTACGGATATGTTCCGAAGTCAATGTCAAGGAAGGTTCCCTGCGCACCCTCTGCGAGAACCTTCTTCCCTTTTTCTATTTCATCGTTGAGATACAGCGTTACGTTTCTCGCCATTTTCTTCAGTTTTTCTCTGTATAAGGATGTCTCTTCGTAAATTTTTTCCATGGAAAGCATTTGCTCTTTGTAATATTCTCTGAAAAGATAGTTTTTCAACTCAAGGGCAATCTTCAGTTTCTCCCTGAAAATATCCTCTTCTAAAAAGTCAATGACTCTGATACCTATCCTGTTGAACTTATCGGCATAAGTAGTTCCTATGCCTCTGCCGGTAGTCCCCAGACTGCCTTTCCCTCTGAATTTATCTTCTATCTGGTCCAGAGTCTTATGGTAAGGCAATGTCATATGCGCATTTTCCGCGATAAAAAGCCGGCCTTCAACGGCAATGCCGGTTTTTTCAAGATATTCTATCTCGTCAAACAGCGATACCGGGTCCACAACAACTCCGTTGCCGATAACACACACCTTTCCCGGATACAGAATCCCGGAAGGAACAAGGTGGAAAACGTACTGTTTCCCGTTAATAACAACTGTATGTCCGGCATTGGCTCCGCCCTGATATCTTGCAACGATATCCACGTTTTCTGCAAGATAATCAATCACCTTACCTTTGCCTTCATCTCCCCACTGCGTTCCCAGCACAACCGTTACCATCATCCGCCTCCAAAAAATAGCGTGTAGCGTATGGCGTTTAGTAAAAAACTTTGTAAGTATTCAGTGAACCCCGTATTGTCATTGCGAGGCGTTGTTTGCCGTGGCAATCCCACGTTTCTTGTCATCCTGAACTTGTTTCAGGATCTCATTGAGATTGCTTCGTCATTTGAAGCATTCCTCGCAATGACGTGGTTGACTGAGGACTTACAAAACTTTTAATATAGCTTTTCTAAACGCTGTACACTATACCCTAAACGCTTCTTTTAATCTTTTCTATTATTGCTTCGCCCATCTCCCTGGTACCGACGCAATTCTTGTCGCCAGGGTCTCTGAAATCATATGTCAGATATTTACCCTCGCGCATAACGTCCGCAAGAGCCCGCTCAATTTTCAACGACTTTTCGCTTTCTCCTATATAATCAAGCATCATTACTCCCGCGAGAAGTAATGCCGCAGGATTAACTTTATTCAACCCCCTGTACTTCGGCGCACTTCCGTGAGTCGCCTCAAAAACCGCAATATCCTCACCTATATTTGCTCCCGGAGAAAGTCCGAGTCCGCCCACCAGTCCGGCGCACAGGTCGGAAAGAATATCGCCGTAGAGATTGGGACATACCAGCACATCGTAAAGCTCGGGCTTCTGGACCAACTGCATCGCCATATTGTCCACAATCCTGTCTTCAAACTCAATATCAGTATACTCCCCGGCTACCTTCCTCGCAACATCAAGAAAAAGCCCGTCTGTAAACTTCATTATGTTCGCCTTATGCACGGCCGTAACTTTTTTTCGCCTGTTTTTAATCGCATATTCAAAAGCAAATCTTACTATTCTTTCGGAATTTGAAACGGAAATTGGTTTTATGCTTATGCCTGCATCATCTCCCGTTTCCTTGCCTGTTTTATTCTTAATAAACTCAATAAGCTCCCTTGTTTCATCCTTGCCTTTCTCAAACTCTATTCCGGAATACAAATCTTCCATGTTCTCTCTAACCACAACCATATTAAGTCCGGAATACCTGCTTCTTACACCTTCGTAAAATTTGAACGGGCGCAGGCAGACATAGAGATTAAAACGCTGCCTTATATAAACATTTACGCTCCTGAATCCGCTTCCCACCGGCGTCGTAAGAGGCGCCTTAAGGCATACCTTGTTTTTTGCAATAGATTCAAGAGCCTCGTCGGGAATCGGCGTCCCGTATTTCTCAATTGCGCATTCTCCCGCCTGCTGTATGTCCCATTCCACGTCAACCCCCGCGGCTTCAATGCACTTCTTCGTCACCTTTGTAATTTCAGGTCCGATTCCGTCTCCCGGTATCAAAGTAATTCTGTAACTCATGACTGCTCTCCTATAGCTTGAAACCCTTATTCTTTTTTATGTAATTTACAACACCGCCGGATTTTATTATCTTAAGCATGAAATCCGGAAGCACCGAAGATTTCAAAACAGTTCCCTTCGTAACGTTTTTCAGCTCTCCTTTTTCAACGTCCGCTTCCACAACGTCCCCCGCATCAATTCCGTCCGTATCAGCTTCAATAAGAACCAACCCTACGTTAATCCCGTTCCGGAAAAAGATCCTCGCGAAACTTTTCGCAATGACGACCGGTATCCCCGCATGTTTTATGACCAGCGGCGCCTGCTCCCTGCTTGAACCGCATCCGAAATTCTTGCCACCGACCATGAAGTCGCCTGGCTTTATCTTCTTATAGAATTCCGGATCTATATCCTCCATGAGGTGCGTTGAAAGCTCCTTCATGTCAAGAGTCTTGAACTTATACTTGCCCGAAATGATATAATCCGTGTTTATATCGTCTCCGAATTTATGCGTATTCCCCTTAAGAACCATTTAATCCTCCGGTTTTATTAAAAGAAAACCATCCAAATTCAGGATGATACCACATATATCAGCAGAGGGCAAATTTCCCGTGGATATTGCTGAAATCCGATTTAAGGATATCCTCCTACCGGCAGTGCCCTGCCGGGAGGTTTCTGAAGCGGGCGTCTGTTTGAGGAGCGGGCACGGATGCCCTGCTCTTTTA
>CAYOWY010000116.1:0-4329 GCA_964407805.1 uncultured bacterium
CTATTATTGCGCCCACGAGCAATGCCTGAATCTGCGGTATTCCCAGGAGCCACTTCAAAACTATGGAAATTGCGGTATACTGCCCGACAAGATATATGAGCGATGTAATGAGAACCGCAAAGGAAGAAATGGCCCTGACCGCCCTGGGGCTTTCAAACCTGTATGCCAGGTAATCCTGAAGCGTGAGAAAATCCTTCTTCTTGCAAACCTCGTAAAGTTTATAGCCGTAAAAGATTATTGCGACCGCACATGTGAGGGGGACAAAAATCTGCTCCCAGAAAGTCGGCCATCCGCCAATATATCCGAGCCCGGAGACTCCCAGAAGAGTCATGCCGCTTGTGGTTGACCCGAGTATAAGCATGACAAAGAGCCAGAATCCCATGCTTTTCCCGGCCACGATATAATCGGAGGCGGATTTAATCTTTCTGCTTGCAAACGCCCCGAGGAGAAGAAGAAAAGTCAAATACAAAAAAACTATAACTACTCCGCCAACTCCCATATCGCCGGTTCCCATTTACCCCTCCTATTAGTGATAGCTTTTATTTAAATGATACCGCCCACCATACAAGCCATGCGGCAATGACAGCGGGCAATATAACAAAAAAAACGAGAAACGTGGACAATGGCAGATTAAACATTTTTTTCTCCGAATATTTGCTTGAGTTTTTCCTGCGGAAGCGGTTTTGTCAGCATGCTTCCGGCAAAGTAAAATACTCCGCATCCTATAAGCACTATGAACTCAAGGGTTCCCATCCCCAGTTTCTGCCTGGTCACAAAAATGCCGCCTATCAAAGATGCCATGACTCCGTAAACCATGCAGAGGATTGCTCCCGAAGCGGTTGCCCTTTTCCAGTAGAAAGAAATCGCCGTGCAGAAAATAAAGATACCGCCAAGCCCTATTGCGGCGTATCCCATGAAAACAGCCAGCAATTCCGGGGGCTTTTTGAATGTCCAGTAAAACGGGATTAAAAGGAATACCCCTATGAATACCTTGGTCAGCCTTAGCAGAACCGCATGGGACATCTTCGGTCTCCATATGTGGATGATATCCCTCGTTACGTTCCCCGCCATAACCATTACCATTGCCGATAGGGTTGACAGCGCCGCGGCAAAAACTCCCGTTACGTAAAGGATAGTCAGAGGTTTTCCGCCTGCCAGAATAGAAATGAAAGGCGCCGCAAGATCTCCTTTCCACGGCTGTATCTTCAGGATTTCCGGACCGAAAACAGCCCTGCTGCACAGTCCCGTTATGGCATTAAGGAATATCGGAGGTCCCGCAACAAGAAAAACCATAAGAGTGACAAGCGCAAAATCCTTCTTACTCATTTTCCTCATGCCGAGGAACCTCGCAACGTTGTGGGGAAACCCCGTCGCCATTGTTAAAAAGATGAAAAAAGTCGCCACTATGCCGAAGGGGCTTGAGAATAACTGCGTATTGCCGACAACAGGAAGGTCTCTTCTGACAAGGTCAAGCAATTTCGGGTCTTGCATTGAAAGCTGCATATTAAGAGCGGCCGGCCCGCCGACAAAACGCAAAGCCGCAATGCCAAGGGTGAAACAGGCGATTCCCAGCAGGGCTCCCTGCAGAGCAAGCGACCACTGGGTTCCTGTGTAGCCGCCCACAATCATGTAAATGAAAACAACAACTCCGGAAAGCAGAAGGCACCATAAAGCGGGCAGTCCGGTTACCGCATACCATATCGTCGCCCCCGCCTTGAACTGCCCGACAGCATACAACACCATGAAGAATATCATTACAAGAGCCGATAAAGACTGCACAACCTTGCTGTCAAACCTTATGCCGAGCGCATCGGAAACAGTCCTGGCGCCGAACTTCTGCGCATAAAACTGCATCTTTTCCCCTGTGAAAAAAAGGCACGGCATAATACCGACTATCGTCCACATACCGGCAAACCACATACCCGACCAGCCAACTGCGTAGGTTATTCCCATCATGCCGAGCGTCGCCCATCCGCTAAGCCATGTGGCGCCCAGAGCGAGGCCTGTGACTACAGGGCCTATGTCCTGATGGCCGGAAAGAAAGGATTCAAAAGATGATGATTTCTTCCTGCTGAAAAATCCGAGAAGAATGCAGACCAGAAGCATGAGACTTATGCCGGATATGGCCCACACGCCGTAAGATATGTCAGGCTGGGGCACAGGCAAGAAGTTATTCATTTTTCCACCTCCTCATTCTAACCGCCAGCCCTATGGCTGTAAAAACCGTGCTCAACACAACTATTCCCCACCATGCAATCCAATTTCTGTCCATTTTCCCGTTTCCTCCCTATGAGAATTCTTTCCTCGAAGTTTTTTCCAAAGATCAAAAAGAACTCTTGTTATCCCTGAAAAGTTTTATTTTTCCCGCCTTTAAAACTTCTTCCGCCTTTTCTGCGTCTTCAACCCGGAAAACGACAACTGCCTTGCCTCCGGATTTTTCCACAAAAGCATACATGTATTCAACGTTCACTCCGTTTTCAACGAGAATCCTGACCGCAATCAGAAGCCCGCCCGGCTTATCCTCTATTTCAGCCGCAACTACAGCTGTGGAATTGACGGCGATATCCGCCTTCTTCAGTTTTTCGATTGCGGTCGGGGCATCGTCAACTATCAGACGCAGAATCCCGTAATTCGCTTTGTCCGCAAGCGATAAGGCTCTTATGTTAACGCCCCCTTCGCCGAGAACGGCAAGGACATCGTTAAGCCGCCCCAGCTTGTTCTCAAGAAAAACAGACAGTTGTGTTATAGACATTTTTATCCTCTCTTCCCCGTCGAAAAAAGATTACAACGGGAAGGTTATTTCACCCGCTGATCCACAACCCTCTTCGCTTTCCCCATGCTACGCTCTATGCTTTTCGGCTCTACAAGTTTGACCCCGACTGAAATACCGAGAGTGTTTTCAATCCCTGCTACAACCTTTTTTTCAAGCTCCTCAAGCTTCCTTACTTCGTCTGAAAAAACCTCCCCGACAACTTCCACGAGAACTTCCATCTTGTCAAGATGCTTTTCTCTCGTCACTATAATCTGATAATGCGGAGCCACCTCGGGTATGTTCATCAAGGCCGTTTCTATCTGGGACGGGAATATATTTACTCCCCTTATAATAAGCATATCGTCGATTCTTCCCTTTATCTTGCTTATCCTTGGCATTGTCCTGCCGCAGTGGGCGCAGGGTTCGCACGACAGAGTCACTATGTCTCCGGTTCTGTAGCGTATCAGGGGCAGGGCTTCCTTTGTAAGAGTGGTTATAACCAGTTCGCCTTCCTCCCCTTCTCCGAGCACTTCTCCCGTCGCGGGATTTATTATTTCGGGCAGGAAGTGGTCGGCCCATATGTGCAGTCCGTTTTTACCAGCGCATTCCATGGCAACGCCGGGTCCGATTATTTCGGAAAGTCCATAGATATCCAGCGCAAGTATATTCCATTCCTTTTCTATCTGCTCCCTCATCCCTTCGGTCCACGGTTCAGCGCCGAAGACTCCTACCCTTAGATTTGTTTTTGAAGGGTCAATGCCGTCTTCCCTCGCCTCTTCGGCCATGAAAAGAGAATATGAGGGCGTGCATGTCAAGACGGTGCTCTTGAAGTCCTGCATCAGCATTAACTGCCTCTTCGTCCCTCCTGAAGACACGGGAATAACCGTCGCGCCCAGTTCAAGGGCGCCGTAATGCACCCCCAGCCCGCCGGTGAAAAGGCCGTAGCCGTAAGCATTCTGGATTATGTCTCCTTTAGCTACGCCTGCACATGCCAGGGTTCTTGCCATTACCTCGGACCACAGCTTAATATCGTTTTTCGTATATCCCACAACCGTCAATTTACCCGTAGTGCCGGAAGACGCATGAAGCTCAACAACTTCTGAAACAGGCACCGCAAAAAGGGAAAAAGGATAATGGTCGCGCAGGTCTGACTTTAAAGTGAACGGCAGGTGTTTCAAATCCCGGGGCAGTGAAAGTTTTTCAACGTTTATTTTTCTTTCCCTGAAGGCATTGCTGTAGAATGGCATTCTCGCGTCAGCGTATCTCAATAAAGTTTTTAAACGGTCGGATTGTGTTTTTTGCAGGCTGCTTGCCGAAGCGGTTTCAATCTTCGCGTCAAAATCGCCCATCATACCTCCTTGCCTAAACTTGCCATTGCCGGAATTCTGGCGTATAATTGGGTAGTTTAAAACTTTCCGGCTCATTCTGTCAAATTTTTTATTGTTTTCTGGAAATCCCGGCATAAGAACAGCTTCAATCCTGCAGTGCCCTGCAGGGAGGTTTCTGAAGCGGGCGTCTGTTTGAGGAGCGGGCACGGATGCTTTGATGTCTTTTATCAAGAGCGACGAAAGAAGCCG
>CAYOWY010000117.1:0-4304 GCA_964407805.1 uncultured bacterium
CCGGCTGAAGAAGCTGATTCAGCTTCAGGCTCCTGATATAATCGTGAGGAATGAAAAGAGGATGCTCCAGGAATCCGTGGATGCCCTTATGGATAACGGTAAGCACGGGAACCCCGTTTTGGGCAAGGGAAGAAGGCCTCTGAAGTCTCTTGCCGACGCTCTGCGCGGCAAGCAGGGAAGGTTCAGGCAGAACCTGCTGGGCAAGAGGGTTGATTACTCCGGCAGGGCCGTTATTGTCGTAGGGCCGGAATTGAAGCTCAATGAATGCGGCATCCCGAAAGAAATGGCGCTGGAGTTATTCGGGCCTTTTGTTCTCCGGGAATTAAGGAAGAGGGAGTATTTCCATACGCTCGGAAGCGCCAAGAGGGCCATAAGAGAAAATAAGCCCGAGGTCTGGGAAGTGCTTGAAAGGGTCAGCAAGAACCATCCCATTATGCTGAACCGCCAGCCCACACTGCACAGGCTGAGCATACAGGCGTTTGAGCCCCGTCTGATTGAGGGGAACGTGCTTAAAATACATCCTCTCGTATGTCCCGCTTTCAATGCCGATTTTGACGGGGATACGATGAGCGTGCATCTGCCGCTGACTCCGGAAGCGTGCATTGAGGCGGAGATGCTGATAAAATCCACCACCCATATTCTTTCCCCGGCAAGCGGAAAGCCGATAGTTTCCCCGACGAGGGATATCATTATGGGATGCGCATACCTGACGTTCAAGAGCGACGAGCAGGAGTATGAGCGGCCACTTGCGGACTTTAACGAGGCGATATATCTGTACGACCTGAATTATCTTGAGCTCCACAGGCCCGTAAAGGTGAGAAACGAGAAAGGGGAAATGTTTACTACGACGGCAGGCAGGATAATTTTCAACGAGATTATCCCGGAGGGCATACAGTTCAAGAACGAAAATTTTGAAAGCGCGGTCGTAGAAAAGCTGGTAGAGGAAATTCTCAAGAAATGCGGTTATGAAGCGACCGTGAAGTTTCTGGACGAGGTTAAAAACCTTGGCTTCTATTTTGCCACCATAGGAGGCATAACCATAGGGATAGACGACCTCAAGATTCCCGCCGCGAGAGATACCATTGTCTCCGAAGCCAATGTTGAGGCCGACAGGATACGGAAGAATTACAAAACGGGTATCATCTCCGAAGGCGAGAGATATAACAAGCTTGTGGATATCTGGACTTCCGTAACCAATAAAGTTCAGAAGTCGGTAATGAATAACTTGAGGGAAGATACGTCAATAGAGCCTTTCAGGATAAATCCCATTCATCTTATGGTGAGCTCGGGAGCCAGAGGCAATAAGTCGCAGGCTAACCAGCTGATGGGCATGAGGGGGTTGATGATAAGGCCCAAAAAGGTTACCGGAGAGATAGGCGAAATCATAGAAACTCCGGTTAAAAAGAATTTTAAAGAAGGATTGTCTCTGCTTGAATACTTCATATCGATACACGGCGGAAGAAAAGGGCTTGTTGACACCGCTTTAAAAACTTCCGACGCCGGATACTTAAGCAGAAGGCTGGTTGACGTGGCGCATTCCGTAATCATCAAGGAAGAGGACTGCGGGACGCTTGAAGGGATACTTATCAGCCCCCTTTCTCTGGGCGACGAGGAAATACTTCCTCTGAAAAACAGGATTATAGGAAGAGTAGCCCTTGACAATATCGTTGATATTGTTACGGACAGCATAATAGTCCGCGCGGGGGACCTTATTGACGAAGAGAAGGCGCAGAACATAGTTGACACCGGCATAAACAAAATAAGGATAAGATCTGTTCTTACCTGCCGCGCCGAGAAGGGTGTTTGCGCTAAATGTTACGGATGGGATATTTCAAGGAAGAAACTCGTCAATATAGGGGAAGCGGTCGGCGTTATTGCCGCCCAGTCCATAGGCGAACCGGGCACCCAGCTCACACTGCGGACTTTCCATACGGGAGGCGCCGCTTCCAGAGGGGCCGGCTCTTCTTCATACAAGGCGCAGAAGGACTGCATTATCAGGTACCTTGAAAATCTGAAGACGGTTAAGAACCGAAAGGGAAGAGACGTCGTTATCCAGAGAGAAGGGAAAATAGGTCTTTATGACGACAGGGACAGGGAAATAGACACCTATAATTTGAGAGTCGGTTCCGAAATACTGGTCAAAAACGGGCAGAAAGTTTCAGCCGGCAAAGTTATTGCAAGCTGGGACCCGTATTCAATCCCCGTCATATCCGACTGCGAAGGTACGGTCAGCTACAGGGATATAACCATAGGCAAGACCGCCAAGGAAGAGATAGACGCAACCACAGGCATAAGAAGAAAAGTTGTCATAAAGCATAAGGAAGAAATGGATCCGCAAATTGTGATACTTGACGATAAGAAGCATATACTGGGCGTTTATTACATACCTGAAGATGCGCATATAATGGCGGATAACGGCGATAAGGTATTTCCCGGAGATATCCTTGCCAAAATATTCAGGACGGAAAGAAGGGTGCAGGATATTACCGGCGGACTGCCGAGGGTTTCCGAGCTTTTTGAAGCGCGCAACCCTAAGAATCCCGCCATACTTAGTGAGATAGAAGGCCGTGTTGAGGTCATTTCAGCGGCAAAGGGAACAAGAAAGGTTGTTGTTGTCAACGAAGATACCAATACCAGGAAGGAATACGATATTTCAGCGGGTAAGCATCTCCTTGTGGGCACGGGAGATACGGTGAAATCCGGAGAAAGAATCACTGACGGACATATCGTGCTGACGGACATATTGAAGATTGAGGGAGAAAAGAAGGTTCAGGAGTATCTGCTCAACGAGATACAGAGCGTTTACAGGGTTGAAGCCGTTACTATAAACGACAAGCACATAGAGGTTATCATCAGGCAGATGCTTTCCAAGGTGAAAGTTGAAAGTCCCGGGGATACGTACCTGCTGGAAGGCGAGGAAATAGACCGTGTGAAGATACAAAGAATAAATGAGGATCTGCCCAAAGGCAGAAAGTCTGCCACCTTCAGGCCGCAGGTTCTTGGTATAACAAGGGTTGCCCTGAACAGCGAAAGCTTCATCTCTGCGGCGTCTTTCCAGGAGACGACAAAGGTTCTTACCACGGCCGCACTGCTTGGCGCCGAGGACTATCTTGAAGGGCTTAAAGAGAATGTCATTCTTGGCCGGCTGATTCCTTCGGGCACGGGCATGTTCACGGAAGAATGCACGCAGGATGCTTTGCCTGAAGGTGAAAAACGGCAGGAAGAGGCATCACTGCAAAAGTAAAACGACAGGGGGGCTGATAATGCCGACGTACAGACAGCTTATAAGGAACAAGAGAAAACATAAGGTGAAGAAATCAAAATCCACTGCGCTTGGGAAAAATCCGCAGAGGCGCGGAGTATGCCTTTATGTAAAAACTGCGACTCCCAAGAAGCCCAATTCAGCGCTTAGAAAAATAGCCAAGGTGAGGTTGACCAACGGCAAAGAAGTGATAGCGTATATACCAGGGATAGGGCATAACCTTCAGGAGCATTCAATCGTTCTTGTGAGGGGAGGCAGGGTAAGGGATTTGCCTGGAGTCAAATACCATATTCTCAGGGGTACGCTTGATACCGGCGGAGTTGAGGGCAGAAGGCAGTCAAGGTCAAAATACGGAGCAAAGAGGCCGTCTGAAAAAACAGAGAAGAAAGCGGAGGGTTAAGAAATGCCGAGACGAAAAAAGACGAGAAGAAAAGAAGTCAACGTAGATATCAGGTATAAGGACAACGAAGTTGCCACGTTTATCAGCCTGCTTATGTGGGATGGCAAGAAAAACCTTGCCTGCAATATGTTTTATAAGTCCCTTGAAATTATCGGTAAAAAAACAAGTGAGGAGCCGCTTGCGGTTTTCAAGAAAGCGTTGAACAATGTCAAGCCCAGAGTTGAGGTGCGCGCGAGAAGGGTGGGCGGCGCCACGTATCAGATTCCGGTTGAAGTTCCTTCCAAGAGAAGTCTGGCGCTTGCAGTGAGATGGATGATAAAATCCGCCAGGGCGAGAAAGGGCAAAGACATGGCTGAAAGGCTGGTTGATGAATTTCTTGAATCAGCAAAGGGAGAAGGCCCGAGCGTGAAGAAGAGAGAAGATACTCATAAGATGGCGGAGTCCAATCGCGCATTTGCGCATTACAGGTGGTAAAACTCTTTTTATCTTCCTCAAACCGTGCCAGCCTTATTGCCTAATAAATAACAGTGTTGCCGTTTTTTTCCGTGCGTGCATATTTATATGGACGAAAATATAAAAAAGATTCGCAATATAGGGATAATAGCGCATATTGATGCCGGTAAAACTACTACTACCGAGAGA
>CAYOWY010000118.1:0-1686 GCA_964407805.1 uncultured bacterium
CTTTCCCTCTTTCCCAAACACAAGTTTTGTAACTGCCCTTCCGCTCATTGTGCTCGTACTGCTTTCTTCATATAGGGTTAATATGGGAAAGAGAACAGACATAAAAAAGATAATGCTGATAGGCTCCGGCCCTATAGTGATAGGACAGGCGTGCGAGTTTGATTATTCCGGCTCGCAGGCCTGCAAAGCGCTAAGGGAGGAAGGATATACCGTTGTGCTTGTCAACAGCAACCCGGCCACGATAATGACAGACCCTGACATGGCGGACAGAACGTATCTTGAGCCTCTCGTCCCGGAGATACTGGCAAAAATAATAGAGAGGGAGAGGCCGGATGCTCTTCTTCCTACGCTTGGCGGACAGACGGCGCTGAATCTTGCCGTTCAGCTCACCGAATCGGGGGTTCTTGAGAAATACGGAGTTGAGGTGATAGGCGCGAATTACGATGCGATAAGAAAGGCCGAGGACAGGGCGTTATTCAAAGAGACTGTGGGAAAGGCGGGACTTAAGGTACCCGCAAGCGGTGTGGCTTACAGTCTTGACGAGGCGCTGAATATTGCAGGCGGTCTCGGTTTCCCGCTGATTATCAGGCCGGGCTATACGCTCGGCGGCACGGGAGGAAGCGTCGCATACAACATACAGGAATTCAAAGAGCTTGCGGATGCGGGGCTTAAATTGAGTCCCGTAAGCGAGATACTCGTTGAGCAGTCGGTTCTTGGGTGGAAGGAGTATGAACTTGAAGTCATGAGAGACAGGAGGGGGAACGCTGTTGTCATATGCTCTATTGAAAATTTTGATCCTATGGGCGTCCACACAGGGGACAGCATAACGGTAGCGCCGGTGCAGACGCTTACGGACATGGAATATCAGAAGATGAGGCTGGCCGCCATAAGAATAATGGAAGAGATAGGCGTTGAGACCGGCGGGTCAAACGTCCAGTTTGCGGTTAATCCTTCGGACGGCGAAATGGTAGTGATAGAAATGAACCCGAGGGTTTCAAGAAGTTCGGCTCTGGCATCCAAGGCCACCGGGTTTCCGATAGCCAAGATTGCGGCAAAGCTTGCCGTGGGATACACCCTTGACGAGATACCCAACGACATTACCAGAAAAACCCCTTCATGCTTTGAACCGGCGATCGACTATTGCGTTGTAAAAATCCCGAAATTCAATTTTGAGAAATTCCCTCTATCCGAGCCGTATCTGACGATATCCATGAAGTCGGTGGGAGAAGTTATGTCCATCGGCAGAACTTTCAGGGAAGCTCTGAATAAGGCGTTGAGAAGCCTTGAGGAGAAATTCTCGGGTTTTGAGGATACCCTTCTTCCCCTTGAAACCGCCGAAGGCATAAGCAGACCAGGGCCGAACAGGCTTTTCTACATAAAGAAAGGATTTAACGAAGGTCTTTCCATAGACGAAATAGCATTCATTTCCAAAATTGACAGGTGGTTCTTATACAACCTTAAGGAAATTGCGGACTGCGAGGCGGAGATAAAGAGATACAAAGCCAAAAGAATTCCGAAAGGCGTTCTTAAAAAAGCCAAGGAATACGGTTTTTCCGACAGGCAGATATCTGTACTGACGGGACGAAAAGACGAAAAAGAGATAAGGATGATGAGGGAGAAACACGGCATAGCGGCCGGTTACAAACTGGTGGATACATGCGCCGGAGAATTTGAGGCGTTTACGCC
>CAYOWY010000118.1:1786-4295 GCA_964407805.1 uncultured bacterium
ACAGCGGGGGAAAAACATGAAAAAATTCATATTTGTAACGGGCGGAGTCGTTTCTTCTCTCGGCAAGGGTATCGCTTCCGCCTCAATAGGGGCCCTGCTGGAAGCACAGGGATACAGGGTTGCACTCCTCAAGCTTGACCCGTATCTGAACGTAGACCCTGGGACGATGAGCCCTTTCCAGCACGGTGAGGTTTACGTCACGGAAGACGGAGCGGAGACGGATCTCGACCTTGGACATTACGAGAGGTTTACAAACGCCCGAATAACGAAAAAAAATAATACGACGAGCGGGCAGGTGTACAATTCTGTTCTCGCAAAGGAAAGAGAGGGTTCATACCTGGGTAAGACGGTGCAGGTAGTTCCGCATGTGACCAACGAAATAAAAGAGCGTATTAATGCCGTCTCGGAAGGGGTGGACGTCGTTATAACGGAGATAGGCGGGACTGTCGGAGACATAGAGAGCCTGCCTTTTCTTGAAGCCGTCCGGCAGATGCACGTACAGGCGGCCGAAAAAGACACGCTTCATATCCATCTCACACTTATACCCTACATAGGGGCCGCCGGAGAATTAAAGACCAAGCCGACACAGCACAGCGTGGGGCGGCTTAGAGAGATAGGCATACAGCCGAAAATCCTTCTGTGCCGCACCGAAAAAAAATTGAACGAGGAAATAAAAGAGAAGATTGCGCTGTTCTGCAACGTCAGGAAGGAAGCCGTCATAGAGGCTATAGACACTGACCAGATATATGAGATTCCCCTTATTTTCTCGCGGCAGAACCTTGATGCCATCATTCTAGGTTATCTCGGATTGAAACAGCAGAAGGGCTGCGACCTTAAAAGATGGCGCGATATAGTGTCCGCGCTAAGGGAAGCGGAAAAAGAGGTCGTCATAGGAGTCGTCGGCAAGTACGTAAAACTGCAGGATTCCTACAAATCAATATATGAAGCGCTCATACACGGCGGGATAGCGAACAAAACAAAAATTGTATATAAAAAAATAGACTCGGAAGCCATAGAAGAAAATGGCGCAGGTTCCGTGATGGACGGGGTTTCGGGCGTTATAATGCCGGGAGGGTTCGGAATACGGGGCATAGAAGGCATGATTTCCGCCGTGAAATACGTGCGTGAAAACAAGATACCCTTTTTTGGCATATGCCTCGGGATGCAGTGCTCCGCGATTGAAATCGCAAGGGACGTATGCGGGCTGAAGGATGCTTCCAGCACGGAGTTTCACCCGAAAACAAAACATCCAGTCATTTCTCTTTTGAAGGAACAACGGGGCGTCAGGGAGATGGGCGGCACAATGCGTTTAGGCGCGTATCCGTGCATCCTGAAAAAAGGCACGCACGCCCGCAGTGCGTACAAGCGGGAAGTAATCCATGAAAGACACCGCCACAGATACGAGTTTAACAACAAATACAGGGATATTTTTAAAAAGCACGGGATAGTTTTTGCAGGAAGATACGCGGGACAGAATCTTCTTGAGATACTGGAACTTGACGTCAAAACTCATCCGTTTTTCGTTGCTACACAGTTCCACCCGGAGTTCAAATCAAAGCCGTTCAGGGCGCATCCGCTCTTTGCCGCATTCATAAAAGCTTCTCTGGATAACATTGCGGAAAACCGGTAAGCTCCTGAAAGGAAGAGGACAAGACATGGTTGCGATAATTGATTTCGGTTCCCAGTATACGCAGTTGATAGCGCGCAGAGTCAGGGAGTTAAGGATTTACTGCGAAATTTTCCCCTGCACGGTGAAGGCCCATGCGCTGGAGGAAAAGGGCGTAAAGGCGGTTATACTTTCCGGCGGGCCGGGCCATGTGCATCTCGACGGCGGCATTGATTTTGACGGAAAGATATTGAGCAGATTTCATGTCCTCGGCGTATGTTACGGAATGCAGTTGATTGCGGAATGCTTCGGAGGCAGGGTGTCTCCGGGAAAACGCCGCGAGTACGGAGAGACGTCTTTTTATCCTGGGAAAAATGAAAAGATATTCAATGGAGTCGCAAAAGAAACCGTTGTATGGATGAGCCACTGGGATTACGTTAAAAAACTTCCTAAAGGATTTGAGGTTTCGGGCAGAACGCAGAATACGGAAATAGCGGCTATGCGCAGTGAAGACGGAAAGATACATGCTTTGCAGTTTCATCCCGAAGTTGTGCATACGAAAGAAGGAACAACGATTCTTAAAAACTTTCTTTACGGAATATGCGGCTTCAGGCCGCAGTGGAATCCTGAATCAATGCTTGAGAAGACCGAAAGGGAAATCAGGGAAAAGGTCGGTTCAGAAAAAATTATATGCGGGATGAGCGGCGGCGTGGATTCAGCCTGCCTCGCCGTAATTCTGAACAGAGCATGCGGCAGGAATTCCCTCAGCGTTTTTGTGAATAACGGGGTTTTGAGGAAAGGCGAAGCGGAAAAAATTGTAAAGACCTTCAGGTCCAGGATAAACCTGAAATACGTTGATGCGGGAGACCTGTTTCTAAAGCGCCTTAAAGGCGTTGCCGACCC
>CAYOWY010000119.1:0-4234 GCA_964407805.1 uncultured bacterium
GAAGGTGGTGGAATACGCACACGCGAAGGACGTTACGGTTGAAGGAGAACTTGGAGTTCTCGCGGGCATAGAGGAGCACGTATCTTCCGAGGTGACGCATTACACCAGGCCGGAAGACGTACAGGATTTTGTCACCCGCACGGGGGTTGACAGTCTTGCCATCTCAATCGGAACTTCCCACGGCGCATACAAGTTCAAGTTGAAACCCGGCGAATCCGTTCCGCCTTTGAGGTTTGACATTCTTGAGGAATGCGAAAAGCGTCTTCCGAAATTTCCCATAGTCCTTCACGGCGCTTCTTCCGTTCTGGTGAAGTACATAGATATCATAAACCAGTACGGAGGAAAGATGGAGAATGCCTCCGGCGTTCCCGAAGACCAGATAAAGAAAGCGGTAAAGACCAACGTTTGCAAGGTGAACATAGATTCCGACGGGCGGCTGGTCATGACCGCGATGATAAGAAAATACATGGCTGAAAACCCGAAGGAATTTGACCCGAGGAAGTATCTCGGACCGGCGAGGGAAGAGCTGAAGAAGATGTACATCGCCAAGTGCGAGCTTCTCGGCAGTAACGGGAAAGCTTAAAAACCACCCCTCACCTTAATCCTCTCCCCAAAGGGGCGAGGGATGAAGAAGGGAATTAATCCTCTCCCCAAAGGGGCGAGGGATGAAGAAGGGAATTAATCCTCTCCCCGTTGGGGAGAGGAAAAAAGAAGAGGAAAATTTTAATGAAGAAGATAGGCGTGCTTACTACGGGCGGGGATGCGCCCGGTATGAACGCCGCGATAAGGGCGGCGGTGAGGACGGCGCTTTCATACGGACTGGAGGTGGCCGGCATTGAAAGAGGCTACGGCGGTCTGTATGAAAAGGCATTCCTTAAGCTCAATTCCAGAAGCGTTAGCGGAATCATAAACAAATCCGGAACGTTCCTCAAGACAAAAAGATTCCCGCAGTTCAGTGAAAAGAGCGTGAGGGAAAAGTGTCACCGGCATCTTGTTAAAGAAGGCATAGAGGGACTCGTCGTCATAGGCGGCGACGGGTCGGCAAGGGGGGCTTACGCGCTCTCCTCTGATTTTGATTTTCCCGTGGCGCTCATACCCGCTTCCATAGACAACGACATTTACGGCACGGACTTTACCGTAGGATTTGATACGGCGGTCAACACCGCAGTATCCGCCGTTGACAATATAAGAGATACGGCTACCAGCCATGACAGGACGTTTGTCATTGAGGTAATGGGCAGGGAAAAGGGAAACCTTGCGATAGAAGTTGCGGTTGCCTGCGGCGCGGAGATTGTCATTGTCCCCGAAATAAAACTGGAAGGAGCGAAGATAGTCCGTCTTCTCAAGGAGCAGGACAAAAAAGGAAAGACAAGCTCAATAATCATCCTTGCCGAGGGTGCCGGAAAGGCGGAAGAACTGACCGCTTTTCTTCAGAAGGAATTGCCGGAAAAGCAGATACGCTATTCGGTCCTCGGATATATCCAGAGGGGAGGGAGCCCGACCTATCTTACAAGAGTGCTTGCCGCGCGGTTCGGAAAAGCGGCGGTTGAGACGCTGATGGAGGGAAAGTATCCGTTCATGGTGGGAATAAGAGGCAGTGAGATTGTCCGCGTGCCTTTGAAAAGGGTTGTTTCCTGTTCAAAACTTATGCCGTACGGGCATCTTGACATAATAAACAGAATGGCGATATAGAAAGACAGGTATAGGGGCAACTTCACCCCTCACCCCTGCCCTCTCCCCTCAGGGGAGAGGATTAAAGGTGAGGGGGACACCTTAATCTGAATAAAGTTTCTAACTATACGCTTTTACAGGGGGTAGACATGAGAAGCGATAATATAAAAAAGGGTGTTGAAAGAGCGGGGCACAGGTCTCTTTTGAAAGCTATCGGGTTGACGGATGAGGAGATTGCGAAGCCCCTCATTGCCGTTGCAAACTCGGCCAACGAGATAGTTCCGGGACACATCCATCTCAATAATATCAGCGCAGCCGTGAAGACAGGCATAAGAATGGCCGGCGGCACTCCTATAGAGTTCGGGACGATAGGAGTCTGCGACGGAATAGCGATGGGGCATAAGGGAATGAATTACAGCCTCGTATCGCGCGAGACGATAGCTGATTCCGTGGAGATAATGCTTCAGGCGCACCAGTTTGATGGAGTGGTTATGGTGACCAACTGCGATAAGATTATACCCGGAATGCTGATGGCTCTTCTGCGCGTCAATATCCCCGGCTTAATCATAAGCGGAGGGCCTATGCTGTGCGGACGCCTTTCAAGCGGAGAGCCGATAGACCTGATTTCGGTTTTTGAGGGAGTGGGCCGCGCGGGCGGCGGAGAGATGGACGAAGAAGCCCTCAAAATTCTTGAGGAGGAAGCCTGCCCGGGAGCCGGAAGCTGTTCGGGTATGTTTACCGCAAACTCAATGAACTGCCTAAGCGAGGCGCTTGGGCTTGCCATGCCGGGAAACGGCACGATACCGGCTGTGACGGCAAAGCGGATAAGGCTTGCCAAGAAGGCGGGGATGAGGGTTGTTGAGCTTGTCAATAAGGACATCAAGCCGAGGGACATAGCGACTGAAGATGCGTTTAAAAACGCCATAACCGTTGACATGGCGATAGGAGCTTCCACTAACACCGTTCTGCATCTTCCGGCGATAGCCCGGGAGGCGGGAATCACCCTGGACCTGGATGTTTTTGATAGGTTGAGTCGGACCACGCCGAATATTTCCAAAATTTCCCCTGCGTCAAAACAGCATATGCAGGACCTTGACGCGGCGGGAGGCATCCCCGGAGTAATGAAAGAACTGGCCGGCAAAGGCCTGCTGAAAACTGACGTTGACACCGTGAGCGGGAAGAAACTCAAGGATATCGTCGACGGAGTGCGCATCACAAACAGGGATGTAATAAGAAGTGCCGATTCACCCTATTCGCCGGAGGGCGGCATAGCAATCCTGCGCGGTTCGCTGGCTCCCGACGGCGCGGTTGTTAAACAGTCTGCGGTTTCACCGTCCATGATGAAGTTTTCCGGAAAGGCGGTAGTTTTTGATTCCGAGGAGCCTGCCATGGAAGCGGTTATCAACGACAGGGTAAAGCAGGGAGTTATAGTGATAAGATACGAGGGGCCGAAGGGCGGCCCGGGCATGAGGGAAGGACTTTCAATCACCTCCGTTATTGCGGGTAAGGGGCTGGAGGAGAAGGTTGCCCTTCTGACAGACGGCAGGTTCTCCGGAGGCACGAGAGGACCGTGCATAGGGCATATAAGTCCGGAGGCGGCCGACGGAGGGCCGATAGGGCTTGTTAAAGACGGCGACATAATAGAGATAGACATAAAGAACAGGAAACTTGACCTGAAGGTAGATAAGGCGGAGATTGAAAAAAGAAAAAAAGAGTACAAGATGCCGCAGAAAAAGCTTGAAGGCGTTCTTTCAAGGTACGCGAAGATGGTGAAGTCCGCGAATACCGGTGCGGTACTTGAATAGATTGATAACGGGACATGAGGTAAATCATAATGCTGGAAAAACAATCGGCCGTAAAAGGTGTTATCAGCAGGGGCGTAAAATACGTTGCGGGACGGGAGAAAGTTGAGCCGGCACAGCTTGCGGAAAGAGTTGCCGAAGGCCGCGCCGTGATTTTAAAGCACAAGAACACGTATCTCGGAATAGGAGAGGGGCTGAAGACCAAAATCAACGCCAACATAGGAACCTCTCCGGATATTGCGGATACCAGTTCTGAAATTGAAAAAATGAAAGCGGCCTGCAAGTTCGGCGCCGATACGATTATGGACTTGAGCACGGGCGGAGATATCGACAAGATAAGAAAAACCATCGTTCAGAGAAGCCCCGTTCCCGTCGGAACCGTTCCCATATACCAGGCGGCGATTGAATCCATAGAGGAAAAAGGCGCGCTGACAAAGATGGAGCCGGACAAGCTTTTTGACGTAATTGAGAAGCATGCGGCGGACGGGGTTTCATTCGCCACACTCCACTGCGGCATTACGCTCGGCACCCTTGAGAGGCTGAAGAAAAACCCGCGCAAAACGATGGTAGTCAGCAGAGGCGGCGCTTTCCTCATAAGCTGGATGATTGCAAGGGGAAAAGAAAACCCTCTCTACGAATATTTTGACAGGGTGCTGGATATAGCGAAAAAATACGACCTTATATTGAGCCTGGGCGACGGCATGAGGCCCGGAGGGCTCGCGGATTCCACCGATAGTTCGCAGATTGATGAACTTCTGACT
>CAYOWY010000120.1:0-4231 GCA_964407805.1 uncultured bacterium
CCTCAAGCCCTTTCAACATGGAAGTTTTATCAAGTATTCTCAATACAATGCTTTCTCCGTAGATTCCGGGAAGAGCGGACACGCGGAAATCTATCGGTTTGCCTCCGATATCAAGCATTATTCTTCCGTCCTGCGGCAGGCGCTTTTCCGCAAGGTCCATTTTAGCCATCAGTTTAACTCTTGCAATAACGGCTTTTTCCACTCTTTTGGGAGGCGCAACAACTTCATACAGGACTCCGTCTATGCGGAACCTGACTCTGAATTTCTTTTCCAGCGGTTCAAAATGTATATCGCTTGCCCTCCGCCTCAACGCTTCAACAAAAACGAGGTTGCAGATTTTAACGACCGGCGCCTGAAGGGCAAGGGCCTCATCGTCTCCCTCGTCCACATCGGCTTCCGGAAGGTCAAGGTCTATGGTGGCGCTGCTCGCTTCCTGAAGCATCTGTGACAAGTCTTCCATAGACTCCTGGGCATAATACTTTTCAAGAAGCTGGTTGATTTCTTCGGGGAAGGTTATCATAACATCAACTGTCTTCACATCTTCCGAGCCTATCAGCCTTCTGAAATAATCGGAGGAAAGTATGTTAATCGGGTCGTCGGAAACAAGGATAAACCTTCCGTCTTCCCTTCTTTCCCACGGTATCACCCTGTGATTTTTTGCCACTTTAGGAGGGATTGCATTAAGCAGTTCCGAAGAAATTTCCCTGGCGGGAAGTTCTTTCTGGACTACGCCCATCTGGAAGTAAAAAGAGGGAGAGACTTCTCCGAAAGGAAGCATGCCCCTGTTCTGGAAAACTTCTTTTAACGGATTGCCCGTTGATTCCTGTTCCTCAAGAGCGGCTTCTATTGACTTTCTGTCCCATAACCCTATGCTCGATATTATGTTTATTACTTCCTTTTTGGTCGGCATGTTTTTAAGTTAACATAAAACGTTGAAAATGTCAACCTTTTCCGGATGTAAAAGTAAGACCGGCAAGGCTTTCTATTCGGAGAGATTTTTTTCTATGGCTTCAGCCAGCCATTGAGAGATTGTTTTATCCTGCTCCACGGCGTTGTGCTTTACTTTCTTCATGAGCTCAAATGGCAGTATAAAAGTGTATTTTTTGCTCTTTGTTACGGATTCCTTTTTTACGGCCCCTCTTCTGCCGCCGCTTTCAAAAAGTTTTTTCGCTTGAGGTCCCAGTCTTTTCATGTTATTTTATTCTCCTCTTGATTTCCCTGGCAGCCGCCAGAAAATCCTCCGCGGCCGATGAACTCGCCGCATAATCAAATATCGTCTTTCCGAAGGAAGGGGATTCCCTTAAACGGCTGCAAACATTGATTCCGTTTTTAAAAACAAGTCCGCCGAACTCTTTTTTCATCAGTGCAAGGCTTTCTTCAGTTATTCTCAACCTCCTGTCAATCATGTTGGGCAGGATACCTAGGACTTCAAGAGACGGGTTGAGTTTCTTCTTTATCTCCTCCACCGTCTCCGTCAAATGGGAAAGCCCCTCAAGGGAAAGATAATCGCATAAAACCGGCACTACAACATAATCAGATGCACATAAGCCGTTTACGGTAAGCAGAGAAAGCGAAGGCGGACAGTCTATAAGAATATAGTCAAAAGAAGCGAGCGCATCTCCGTTTTTCTCAAGCGCCTTCTTAAGAAAAAACTGGTTTTTATTTTCCGAAACAAGTTCAAACTCGGCATGCGCAAGCGTTGTATCCGACGGTATCACGGACAAATCCGCCATATAGCTGTCCAGCATCAGGTCTTCAATCCTCGCGCCTCTCAAAATGAATTCGGATACGGTCAAATCCTCCGGCTTGAGTTTTACGCCCACGCTGACTGTAGTATTTCCCTGCGGGTCAAGATCGACAATGAGAACCCTCTCTCCCATCCTTACAAGCGCCGCCGCAGTATTGACGCACGCAGTAGTCTTTCCCGTCCCGCCCTTTTGATTTGAAAAAGATATAATTTTCACGGCTATAAGTATACCCCACTCGCATTTTATCATCAACTAAAAAATTAATTATTAAGAATGCTTGCTTCACAGGCATAATCGTGCGGTTTCTGAAGCGGGCGTCTGTTTGAGGAGCGGGCACGGATTACGTTTTGTGTAAGAGCGACGAGAGAAGCCGAACGCAGACCGCCTCACCGGGGCAGTCAAGTGTCCCGTCTGAAGAAAGCCGCAAGATTATACCTTCATGATATTACCGTTATATTTCAATCTATTCATTAAACCGAATTGAGAAGGGCAAGAGCGTTCTCCCTTAAAATACGTTTTTCAAGTTCAGGGTCAAGCGCAAGGCCTTTCAACAAATCCAGAGTTTCTCTCTGACCCGTCCACGGAGAATCGGTTCCGAATAAAACACACTCCGGTGGATGCTTCGTTATGATATTCCTCGCCTTCTCTTTATCCAGAAATTCCAGTGAAAAGGAAATCTCCATGTATATGTTTTTGCCTGCCATCAGCCGTTCAACCTCGGACCAGTCCTCCCACGCACCAAGGTGCGTCGCAACAAGCTTAAGCCCGGGGAAATTATCCAGTATACCTACAATTTTAACAGGGTCGCACTTTCTTATGCGCTCAAATGCAAAATCAAAGCCCGTATGCAAAACAAGAAGTAGATTCTCCCTGCACATTTTCTCATATACCGGCACCATTTTCTCATCGTCAAGGTTGAATCCCTGGTAATACGGATGCATCTTTATACCTTTGAATCCTTCAGCTTTGACTATGCCGATTTTGTCAAGGATTTCCGGGTCGTCGGGATGGACGGAAGGCAGAGGTACAATCCTGTCCGATTTTATATCAGCGGACCATTTCAGTATGGGCTCAAACTGCGACGGCTTTGTCGCTATGGAGCATACGACGCTTTTCTCAATTCCGCATTCATCCATTGACTTGAGAAGCGAGGCAATTGTGCCGTCGAGCCGCGCCGGAATGCCGCCTTCGCCCTCAAGCAGTCTTATCGCCTTTTCCGCCAGCGCATCGGGAAAAGCATGCGCATGAAAATCTATTATTCCTCTCATTTTATCCCGAACTCTCCCCTGATAAACTTCCTTGTGAGGGGTTAATGATTTTGTTTTTCCGTCTTATTATGATTTATCACTTTTCAGGATATTGAACAGCGCATTAGCCATCACTGTATGTCCTGTTTGATTAAGGTGCACGGATTCAGGAGAAAATGTCTCGCTGTCCCTGTACTTGAGTTGTTTATCAAAAATATCCTGCGTTTTTATCATAAGCGTGCCGTATTTTTTGCTTAATTCGGCAACCGCCTTCCTATACGCCCGCAGTTCTCTTGAAACTTCTCCGCGCCAGCCGTCTGTTTTGTTGACGGTTATATAAAAAGGTTCTATAAGAATTATCCTGCATTTGAGCTGTTCTTTTGTTTTTTTCAGCACTTCGTCATAAAGCGCGCGGTAGCCCGCCGGGTCCATTTTCTCCCAGTCAAGGCCCTTCCTCATCACTCTGTGCACATCGTTGATTCCGATGAGTATGCTAAGCCAGTCGGGCTTGCAGAGTATAACGTCATCCTCCCATCTCTGGCGAAGTCCGAAGACGGTATCGCCTCCTATCCCCTTGTTGATAAATTCCACCTTTCTTTCAGGAAAATTGGCAAGTAGCATATCCTTGAAAATCCTCACGTAGCCGTTTCCCAGAGGCGCAGATTCTCCTCTTCTGCCGCAGTCCGTAATACTGTCGCCTATAAACAGGAACTTCTGCCCGTCCTTAACCTGAAAATCCATAAAGCCTCCTCTTAGTTGCTTGATTGTTTGTTTTTGCAAATTGCGTTCTTTTAAGTATAATACAAAGGAAACAACTGTCAAAAGCGTTATGTACAAACTTATAGCTTTAGATCTGGACGGCACCCTTCTTTCCGACGACGGAACCGTCAGCGCGGAAAATATTCGCTCCCTGAAAGAATTTTCAAAAAACGGAGGGATTGTAGTTTTGGCTTCGGGAAGGATGACCGACTGCATATCGTCTTTTGCCGAAATACTGGAAATTGACTGCCCGATTATAGCATACAACGGAGCGATGGTGAGACTTAACCGCGCTTCGGGGCGCAAAACAATATACCACAATCCCGTCGACCCCGCATATGCCGATATGCTGATTGACTACTGCGCTGAAAACAACTTTCTTCTGAACTATTACCTGCAGGATGTGTTATACGCGCAGGATGATGAAAATCTGAAAAAGTACGCCGGCAAATACAACAACGGCTGCCCGCCCAAGGA
>CAYOWY010000121.1:0-4225 GCA_964407805.1 uncultured bacterium
CCTGTAATTCATTCATGCGGCGAGATAGCTGAATTCAGAATACCTAAAACGGAAATTCTGACAGGGGAAGCAGAAACAACCTTTTTCAGTATAGCAGTAAGGGGAAAGGACGGACTGGAATTCGCAATGCCGGCGGGAGATTTCTTCAAAGTCAGATTCACCGCAAAGGACGAAAATTGGACGGTATAGAAAAAAAAGCAGGGAAGCCGGAAGGAAAAAACGTCAAAGAAAATCTGTTTTTCAGGGAATCCTTTTTCAGCCATCTTGACCTTTATCTTTTTAACGAAGGAAGCCATTTTGAAGCATATAAAAAACTCGGAGCGCATAAACGGATTATCGACGAAACTGAAGGATACAACTTTTCAGTGTGGGCTCCGAATGCCGAAGGCGTCAGCGTACGGGGGAATTTCAACGACTGGGACGGCACAAAACATGTGATGAGATGCCTTGGCAATTCGGGAATATGGGAAATATTTATTCCGGGAATAAAGGAATACGAACCTTATAAGTTTGAGATAAAGAACGGACGGAAAACAATGCTTAAGTCCGACCCTTACGGCTCTTTTTTTGAAGTACGGCCGTCAAACGCCTCGCTCACCTACCACTCCCGCCATATATGGAAATACGAACGGATAAACCTGCCGAATATCTATGAGCAACCTGTCGCAATATACGAGATGCATCCCGGTTCATGGAAAAGAAGAAAAGACGGTTTTTTCCTGAATTACAGAGAAATTTCCGAGCTGCTTATTCCGTATCTTAAAGAAACCGGATTTAACTGGGTTGAGTTCATGGCTTTAACAGAACATCCCCTGGATTCTTCATGGGGTTATCAGACGACAGGCTTTTTCGCCCCCACAAGCAGGCACGGCTCGCCGGACGACTTCCGTTTTCTTATAGACTCTCTTCATAAAACTAACATCGGGGTAATACTTGATTGGCCGCCTGCCCATTTTCCGAAAGACGAGTTCGGATTATACTCCTATGACGGTACGCATCTTTATGAACACTCCGACCCTAAAAAACGCGACCACCCCGACTGGAAGAGCGCAATATTCAATTACGGAAGACATGAAGTAAGCAACTTTTTGATAAACAGCGCATTAAACTGGCTTGAAAATTACCGTGTGGATGCCCTCCGCGTTGACGGCGTCGCTTCAATGCTGTACCTTGATTACTCAAGGAAAAAGGGAGAGTGGATTCCGAATATATACGGCGGCAGGGAGAACCTTGAGGCGATTGAGTTCCTGAAAAGATTCAACACCGCCGTTTACAACAGGTTCCCCGGTTCATTCACCGCCGCGGAGGAATCAACCGCATGGCCCAAGGTAAGCCGACCCGTCTATGACGGAGGGCTCGGATTCGGCTTTAAGTGGAACATGGGATGGATGCACGACACGCTTAAATATTTCTCTCTTGATCCTATCCACCGCAAGCACCATCAGAACTCCCTGACCTTCGGCCTGCTGTATTCCTTCTCCGAAAATTTCATCCTTCCGTTTTCTCACGACGAGGTAGTTTACGGCAAAAAATCTCTTCTTCATAAAATGCCGGGAGATTCATGGCAGAAATTCGCTAATCTGCGCCTGCTCATGGCCTATATGTACTGCTATCCCGGGAAAAAACTGCTCTTTATGGGCGGAGAGTTCGGGCAGTCGTCGGAATGGGACTTTGACAGAGAACTTGAATGGCACCTTCTTGAAAAAAGCGAACATTTCAAGACAAAGAAGTTCGTATCCGACATCAACGCCCTTTATAAAAAAGAAAAAGCGCTTTTTGAAAAGGATTTTGACAGCACGGGCTTTGAATGGATTGACTTCTCCGACAGGGACAGCAGTATCATCTCTTTTATACGCAGGGGAAGGAAGAAAGACGATTTTGTCATTGCCGTATTCAACTTCACTCCTGTTCCGAGGATAAAATATAAAATAGGAGTCCCGGTGAATGCCCCGTATAAGGAAATATTCAACAGCGACTCAAAATTCTACGGAGGCGGGAATATTGGAAACCTCGGAACGGTGAAAACGCACGCCGTTCCCTGCCATAACCGTCCCTTTTCCGTCTCTCTCGCTATTCCTCCTCTCGCATGCATAATCCTTAAGCCTGAATTTAACCTTAAATCCCGCCATGATATATAAAAACGTATATCAGCCTATGCCCAACCGGTAGGCTTTCTTCAGTCGGGACACTTGCCCGCCCCAGCGAGGCGGCCTGCGTTCGGCTTCTTTCGTCGCTCTCTCAAAAGACGAGAACCGTGCCCGCTCCTCAAACCGGCGCCCGCTTCAGAAACCACCCGGCAGGGCACTGGCAGAGATTCTATATCTTATGTCGAAATTTTAGGTTTTTCATGAGTTTTTGACGGAGGGATTAACAGATGGTATAATTCTAAGTTATTATATTACCGGTTACAATAAATCAGCATGGAGGGGAAAAATGCCTAAAACGACAAAAGCGGCAAAAAAGCAGGATATTCAAAAAAAATGGTATCTCGTAGATGCTTCTGATAAAATCCTCGGGAGAATTGCAACCAAAGTGGCGAGGGTGCTCATGGGCAAACATAAAACTGCATGGACGCCCAACGTTGACACCGGAGATTTTGTCGTCGTTATTAATGCGGACAAGATAAAGGTCACGGGAAACAAACTGCAGGATAAAATATATTACAGGCATACGGGATACATGGGCGGACTGAAGAAAGAGTCAATGATATCTCTCCTGAACAGAAAGCCTGCAACAGTTTTCACTCTTGCGGTGGCAGGGATGCTTCCGAAGACAAAGCTCGGAAAACAGATGCTCAAAAAGCTCAAAGTTTACAAGGGCAGCGAGCATCCGCATGAAGCGCAGAATCCGATAGCGCTTCAATAACAGGGACGCGGGGTCAGGGAATCGAGAGAAACAAAAGCAAAGAAAGTTTTTTCCCGAACCACGAATCCCGGAATCCAAACCCCGGTATTTAAGGGAGGGCAACAATGAACAGGATACACATAATTGACGTTACGAACAGAGACGGGGTTCAAACCGCGCATCTGGGGCTTTCAAAGCTGCAGAAGACGATGATAAACTACTATCTTAACCAGATGGGTGTTTTTCAGAGCGAGGCGGGTTTTCCCGTAACAGGCCATGAGATAAACTACCTTAATGCCAATATGAAACTTGCAAAACAGAAGGTTTTGCATCCCATCCGCATTTCAGGATGGATGAGGGCGATACCGCAGGACGTTGAACAGGCGTTTGAAAACATACCGGGGCTCCAGCATATCAATATATCCATCTCCACGTCCGAACAGATGATTGTCGGAAAATTCCAGGGAAAGATGAAGTTTAAGGATGTCGTGAACGAAATGAAGGCGGCGTTGAAACTCGCAAAAAAGAAGGGAATAAAATCCATAGGCGTCAATGCCGAGGATGCGTCAAGGACAAAAGTGAACCGGCTTATAGAATTTGCGATGGCGGCAAAAGAAAACGGCGCCGACAGGATACGCTACTGCGATACGCTCGGATGCGATTCGCCTTTTACTATCTACGACAGGATATACAAGATTGCAACGGAAGTAAAAATTCCGGTTGAACTCCACTGCCATAACGACCTCGGAATGGTTGTAGCCGTTTCCATTTCGGGCGCAAAAGCCGCTGTTGACGCCGGGGTGGATGCCTATATCAATACGACGGTCAACGGCATGGGAGAGAGAGCGGGGAATGCCGACCTTGTTTCAGTTATCCTTGCAATTAAGTATGCCGAGGGTTTTGCCGGGAAATACAAACTTGATCCCAGGATTAACTTGAAAACGGCCTGGAAAATAGCTCATTATGCATCTTATGCATTCGGCGTACCTATCCCCATCAACCAGGTGGGTGTAGGAAAGAATGCTTTTGCACACTCTTCAGGCATACACGTTGACGGCGCACTTAAAGACCGCAGAAATTACGAATTGTACGACTTTGAAGAACTTGGAAGAGGCGTCCCGGAGGTTGTGGACACCGGGAGGATGATACTCCTTGGAGAATACAGCGGAATCAAAGGGTTGAGAAATGTATTCGGCAAGCTGGAGGTTAAATTCAAAGACGACGAGGAAGCGAGGAAGATTCTCACGCTCGCCAGACATGCGAATGTTGCAAACCAGCTACCCCTTACGGATGAAGAGCTGATATTCATAGCGAAACACCCCGAAGAAGTGAGGGAGCTTTTGACGTTAACGCCATAAAAGGATTTCACATGGGACAGACA
>CAYOWY010000122.1:0-4198 GCA_964407805.1 uncultured bacterium
CCACCAAGGGGCGGTATGTCAGGCTTGCCGTTTTCCCTACCGGTACGATGATTTTCTG
The DNA here is from genome assembly GCA_964407805.1 of uncultured bacterium. Lineage (GTDB taxonomy): Bacteria > Ratteibacteria > UBA8468 > B48-G9 > JAFGKM01 > JAFGKM01. The sequence goes on from CAYOWY010000122.1 coordinate 59, forward strand.
CGATGAAATTGAAATCTGCCGCGGGGATGATTATTTCCTCAATATCCCTTATTCCGGCAGTCCGGTAACTCCTTCCGACCTGATGAATGAAGGTAAAGCAACCGACTATTACGTAGCGGCTCCGAAAATGGCTCCGCAATACCTATCCTGGCCGGATATTAAGGATGAAGAACTGACGAAAAAAGGATGCCGGCGCAGGTTCCAGGCAGACCTCCGGCAGGTAGAAAATCTTCTGCAGGCTTCCAATCTGAGCAGTGAAGATAAGAACAATGTACTGCTGGAGATAAAAAGCATTGCCGGAGAGATACTGAAAACCGCTTTTCCGGAAAACCCGGAGGGATTCAAAGCCATCGTTCCTTATAACGACCTGCACAGGAGGATTTTCAAACTGAATGCAAAGATTCTTGCCGCGAAAGGATTTTCTCCCCTCTCGCTCTGGCACAAGGAGCGCTATGCGCCCTTAACTCTCTTTGAAGAGCCTGCGGGAACTTTATCTGATTTAAAAGTAACGATGATGCAGAATGAATACCGCTCCGAAGCGTTTAACCTCACCAACGCCTCACAGTCGGACATAGAGGTAAAATTTCAGATTACGGGACTGCAGGGAGGGTTAAATCCGGATTATGTTACACCTTACCAGGTGGAGTTTGTGGATACCAAGGAAGGCGTAGTGGTCGCCTCGGCGCTGGTCAAGCTGGAAAAAGAGGATGGATGGTACGGCACTAACGTTGTTTCGGGGATGACCAGGCAGATATGGCTTTCCTTCCATCCGAAATCAGTCAAACCCGGAGACTACCGGGGCAGTATCGCCGTGAAAAGCGGTCCGCTGACAAAAGATATTCCCGTTGTTTTGTCCCTTGCGCCGGTTGTCTTCCCGGAAAAAACCGATTTAACTTTCGGCATGTGGGACTACGTGAGTCTTATTCATAAGCATCTTAATGACATAAATAAAAATACAAGGGCGGCGGCCATTGAAGACATGAACACCCACTTTATAAACAGGGTTTGTGAATCATGGATAACGCCCTATCCGAAGCCGGAAGACATTGATAAGGACGGAAACATTCTTAAAGAGCCGGATTTCTCCGAGTTTGATGTTTTTGTAAAAACTTTCCCTGACGCCCGTTACTATGACATAACCTTTAGCATAGACATATCAAAGCCGGTTTTTGTTGGACTGGCGGCAGGCACCGAACCTTTCAATAACGCTGTAAGCCAGTGGGCGGCAATGTGGGCGAAGCATAACAGGGAGATAGGCCTGAAGCCGGGACAAGTGATGCTTAACATAGTGGATGAACCGGGCAGCTGGAGGAAAAACGAGTATAAAATTATTCTGGATTTCGCAAAAGCAATCAAAAAGGGAACGAACGAAATCTTCATTTTTATTGACCCGGTGAGGGGTTTTGACAAGGAGCCGTGGGAGGAGGATTTCAGCGAAGAGGCGTTCATCTATTGCGATATCGTCTGTCCCCTGCTTGACCAGTACCTCGCTAAAAAGGAAAGAAAAGACTTTTATGCAGGCCTCCAGCAGAAGGGAAAAACGTTATACTTCTACATGTGCTTCGGGCCTACGCGGCTGTTTGACCCGGTTTCTTATTTCCGCCTTCAGCCATGGCACTGTTTCACTGCCGGCGCCGCCGGCTCAAACTTCTGGTCGTACTCCGATGCCGGGGGAGGAGGTAGTAAAGGAAACTCATGGAATGAATACGAACTGAAAAGAGTCAGTTTCAGCCCCGTATACATCGGACCTGACAGCATTACCAACTCCAAGCACTGGGAGGCAGCGAGGGAAGGCGTGGAGGATTATCAGTATTTGACTATGCTGAAAAATAAAGTTGAACAACTTGAAAAGCAGGGCAAGGAAAGCCCGCTTGTTGCCGAAGGCAGGAATATTCTGAAATCCCTGCCGCAGGAAGTAATAAGCGCGGCCGGAGAACGGGATAAGTATAAGAGCTGGTTTAATTTCAAGGACGAAGACTATCTTGCCGTGGACAGGGCAAGAATTAAAATACTGAATCTTTTGACGGAACTGAATAAATTGTGAATAATTAAATTAGAGGGGCGGCAAAAGGAGGGACAAAAAATGTTCTCAAGATACGTCTGGCTGAAGGGAATACTTTCCGGAATGGTGTTCGGCATGATGGTTTCGGCGGCGGTTCATGCGCAGGAGAGTACGGCAAAGACTCCGGAGCTCGCGGTCTACTGGAATTTTGACGAGGGAAGCGGGGTTACGTTGAAAGATTCTTCGGGAAATAATAATAACGGAACTGTCAAGGGAAAACCGACGTGGGTTGAAGGCGTTTCGGGCAAAGCGCTGAGTTTTTCCGGTTTCTGGACTGACGATACAAACTACTCGAATGATTGTGTCGTATGTGAAAAGGACATAGGACCGTTGACCTCTTTCACGGTGGAAATCTGGGTTAAATTCGAACAGTTCAAGGGAGAGTGGCAGTGCATAGTTCAAAAAGGCACGCAGAGCGCGGCCAATCAAACACATAACTGGGTCCTGGGGGAGATATCCCACCAGAAAAGAATAGGTTTCGGGACATGGGGAGATCCGCAATTCTTCAGCGCAATGCCGACTTATAATCTTTCTACGGGAACGTGGTACCATCTGGCGGGAGTGATGGACAACGGAAATCTGACACTTTATATAAACGGAGTTGCGAGACCGTCAGTGATGTCAGATTATAAATCAACAATAGAAAGTCCTCTTACCTTAGGTAAGGCGAGTTATAACGTTGGTTTTTATTTTCACGGCACGCTCGACGAATTTAAGATTTATAAAGGGGCGCTGTCAGCCGAGGAGATAAAGAGCCATTACGAAACGCTCAGCCAGAAAAAAACAACAGAATAGCAATGGCAGTTTTCAGACGGCATAAATTAAACAGTCCGTTCAGTCTTTTCTCCCCGGAAATCTCATAAATTTCCATACAAAAATACTGCTTTATCAGCATTTTTCGCCTTTATCCGAAAACGGTTTTAGAAAAACTTGACAAAAAATAAGTTTCATGCTACAATTTCGTCGACACTAAATGTACTTTCAAGTTCGAAAATAAACGTTTTCGAGGGACGAAATGAATACCATAAAAGACGTGGCAAGAAAAGCAGGGGTGTCTCCGGGCACGGTTTCTAAAGCCCTTCTTGACAGGCATGACGTCTCTACCTTGACAAAGAGGCGGGTAAAACGCGTGGCCGAAGAAATGGGCTACATTCCGAACATCATCGCCCGCTCGCTTGTCACAAACAGAACCAACACTATAGGACTCATCACGCCCTATCTCGGAAATCCCGCTCTCATAGAGAGAATCAGGGGAATACAAAATGCCTGCCTGAGCAACAACTATCTTTTGATAACGTGCCTTAACGAAGGCCATTTTGAAGAAGAATTGAACCAGATAGAAGCGCTGATAGCCCGGAAGGTTGACGGAATAATAATAACGCCCACAAGCAACAGCCTCAAGCTGAAAGAATTCATCAAGAAGATAGAAATCCCGATGGTGTTGATGAGCGAGATGATAGAGGGCGTGGACTGCGATTTTGTGGGAGAGGATGATTACGAGGGAGCCAAAACAGGCATGGAGCATCTGATATCCCACGGGCACAGAAATATAGCTTATTTCGGAAGCTTCCCTGAAATCTATTCTGACAGCAGGCTTGTAAAGGGATACAGGGACACTCTTGAGAAACACGGTATCCCGTACAGGAAAGAACTCGTCTTCTGGGGAAATACCGACAGGGAAATGCTGAGCAAAAATCTGGAGCGCGTGATAGACACCGCACTGCCGCCCACCGCAATCTTTGCGTGGAGCGACGTCATAGCGATAGATATTCTGAGCAATCTGGAGAAGATGGGGAAACAGGTGCCGGAAGATATCTCCATACTCGGTTATGACAACATAGATTTCCTTTCGCTGTTCCACATCCCTTTGACCACGGTGGCACAGCCGAATTTTCTCATAGGGCAAAAGACCGTGGAACTGCTCCTTGAATGCATAGAGCGCGACGGGAAGAATGAACCTACCGGAAAGCTGATTTTCAGGCCGGAACTGATTGTAAGAAAATCAACAGGGCCGGTGAAAAAATAAAGATTACTATGACAAGAAAAGTTCTTTGAAAAAGTAGAGGAAAAGGAAATCT
>CAYOWY010000123.1:0-4187 GCA_964407805.1 uncultured bacterium
TCCGGCTGTTTGTGCTCAAAAACCCTGAAGAGATTTTCACGCGGGGTTATCATTTCCCGGCAACTTTGTTGGAAAATGCCACATTACTGAATTTCACATCTTCGCATTGACGACAGACAACGGCATCTTCTCCTGAAGTCTCTATTTTTATATTGTTAAAGCTTATATTTTTTATAATTGTTTCCCTGCTGCCCTGTACTACGCAGGGCCCTCCGCTGTTTATTGTGAAATTTGAGAAGGTAAAATCAGAAAGTCTTTTTAATCGAACCCCTTCCTCAACGTATATATATATCGGGTATCTCCTGCAATTTACGGTAATGCTTGAAAATACAATGTCATGAATATCCGCACTTCCCGTACTGCCTTCCGGCAGGTATATCCTGGGATTTTCAATTTTGATGCCGTTATTGCTGTCGCTTCTAATAACGAGATTGCTGAACGTGGCATTCCGTATTACCCCATCCCCCGGACACCCGATTCTTATTCCCTGGCACCGGCTGTCGAGAATACAGTTGCTTACCGTAATGTTTTCGCATACGGCTGGTATATCATACATGCCCTGTATGGCTCGCAATACTATGCAGTCATCTTCCGTATCCATTATGCAGTCGCCGACTGTCACGTTACGGCATGCGTCTATGTCAATGCCGTCAACATTCGTCATCCGCCGGTCACCGCGTATTTTCAGGCGATGCACGTTTACATTCTCGCACTGCATCAGCCAGAAAGTCCAGCAGGGCGAATCCACGTAAGTTGTATCCTGAAAAAGAACGTTGTGGCACCTGTAAAACATTATGATTCGCGGACGCGGAGTCAAATGCCTTGCAAGTTTACCGTACGGATTCACGCTGGAAGCGTCATAGAATGCCAGTCCCGAGCCGTTAATCTCACCCGCTCCCGTAATTGCCACGTTTTCAGATTCTGCCGCCCTGATAAGGCAATTGGAACTCCTTTCCGGAGCTGCTTCAGACTTGAATCCGGAACCGGTTAAATCCTCATAATCATCCGGGTTTTCACTGCCCAGAATCTTGCATCCTGCCGGAATATGCAGTTCAACGTTACTTCTCAGCGTCAGGGTTCCGGTACGGAAAACTCCACTGCCGCAAAGGACCTTGCCGCCGCCTTCCTCATGGCACGTATCTATCGCCTTCTGAATTATTCCGGTATTAATGGTCTTGCCGTCTGAAACCGCACCGAAATCTTCTATCCTGTAAATATTCATTCTTTTTTCTCATACTCTCCAAATTTCCTGTGTGCGTCGAGCATCGCCGCATAGTTTTCATACCTTGCGCCAGGCATGACGCTGTGGCTTGTTCCGAAAATATATCCGCCTCCGGGCTTACACTCTTCAAGGTATTTCTTCGCCTCTCGGTATACCTTTTCCGGTGTTGACGTTACAAGGTCGCCTGCCGGAACGCCTCCCCAGAGAGTAATGTTGTTTCCGTACCTCTTCTTCATCTTTATTATGTCCATCTCGGTCTGTATGGACTGATAAACGTCGACGCCCGCATCCACTATCATATCCATCAATACCTGGTTGTTTCCGCAGGCGTGATGCAGAAAAATCATGCCCTTATTGTGAACCATTTCAACATATTTCGCAAGAGGGGGAAGTATTGCTTTCCTGAACATCGCCGGTGACATGAACGGGCCTGTCGTCATCCCGTAGTCGCACCCGTATGCTATGCCGTCTATACCCTCGCGTCTGCTGATTTCAAGACCCTTTTCTGTCAAAGGATTTGCCATGCCTGCCATGTGTTGTTCAAGGTACCTGTCGGGGTCTTCATACAATCTCACCCAGTTCTCCACCTCATTGACAACCGGACCCACGGGAGCCGCCCCGGACAAAGCGCCTCCTCCCGCAAGCGGCGCTGAAAAAACAAAATGCGTTTTACCAAGTTCCTTTATTACATGCCTGACAATTTCCATCTGTGAATCCGTCGGCTCATCGGGCGCTTTCCCAGTATTATCTTTGGCAGCAGTTCCACCCTGTACGGTAAAAAACCTGTTTGTCTCTTTTGAATACCTTATCACGGCCCCGTTTGAATACTTCCAATTACTCTCATCTATTCGTTCCGGAACGTCCACCCTCGCATCCTTATCCGCAACAAGATGCACAAGAACCGCATCCCATCCAAGTTTCAGGACAATCTCCACAATTCCCTTCTTCCATTCGTCAAAAATTTCATCGCGCCTGCCGTCCCAGAGAGCCTGCATTGTATAAAGACCGTTGAAAAAAAGCGGCTTCTTCCCTGAAACAGGCTGTATCAGCTCCTCGCCGAACTGCCATTCTCCAACCGGCACGCGGTCAGGCTCTTTGTGGGAAATAGCGGTTAAAATACGTTCCTTCGGAGTAAGCATTTTTGGTCTCCCGGCAGATTAGAAAGACATGGGAAGCGTTATGGCTTTTTTATGCACGTAACTCATCTCTATCGCTTCAGCCAGTTCCGCCACCTTGTAACCGTCTTCAATGGTAACCTTCATAGGAGTGCCGTCGCGAACGGAAGCAAGAAAATCCATCATAACCAGGTGGTCCGGCAACCCTCCGGTCATAAAAGTACGTCTTTCCGGGCCGACATTTCTGTGATAGGTGCTATAACAGTCCACCCATGCGGAAGTACCTGTTTTTTCGCCTCTCAGCATCATTTCACCCTCGCGCTGGTACCTTGTGGCCGGACGGCGCCATATCTCAAGGCCGTTATCAAAACTGAGGGTATAGTTTTCATAATGAACTATATACGATATCTCATGCCTGTACGACATACTGCTGTAGTGAAAACTCCCGATGCTCCCGTTCTCAAATTCAAAAAGCGCAATTACCTTATCCGGACTGGGATACTGTCTTTCAATCCATTTTATTCCCATCGCTTCCACCCTGCGAACCTCCCCGGCGTATGTTCTCATCACGTCAAGGGCGTGACAGCAGTGGAAGGGAATCTGAGACACCTTCAACCTGAAGTTGTCGGGCGCATTGTACAGGCAGTTGAGCATCTCCGTCTCGCCGGCGTGAAGCCATGTGCAATTCACTCCCAGAAGCCTGCCCGGAGGATTCTCTCTGACAAACTGCCGTGCCGCTCTCTGTTCCGGCAGGTAGCGCCGCATAAGTCCCACCTGTACCGGAACGTTCTTTTCACGCGCTTTCTCAAGCATCCGGTACGCCCTCTCTGCACTCATTGCAATGGGCTTCTCAATAAAAATCGGCTTGCCCGCTTCAATAGTTTTATCAAACGCGTCCGGATGCGCAAAAGGGTCAAGACTGATTATAAATGCGTCAATCCCTTTTGTTTTTATCAACTCTTCGGCAGATGAGCAGCCCTTGCCTCCGTATCTTTCCGTAACGTCCTTTACCTTCTGCGCGTTTATGTCAAAGGATGCCGCCACCTCATACAATCCTTCTCCGTAAACCGAGTCCAGCAGTTGCCTTGTTCTGTTGCCGCATCCGTAGAGTCCCAACCTGACTGTTTTATACGCATTCATCTTATCCTCTCCCTTACAATATTTTTGTAATTAATTTCCTGGCCGGCCTGTGAACTATGGCTCAGAGATGTGAATGACAACGACATCCCGCGCCGGCACGGTAACGAAAATACCCGATGCATCTGAAAAAACCTCGGAAGACTCAAACTGTTTTGCCTTTTGTCCTTTCTTGAGACCCATGTTATTGATTGTTGCTCTCAACGGTTTATCCCCTTCGTTGAACAACAGCAACAGCCTTTCATCGCCCTTCTTTAAAACCAGCAGGTTCGGATAAGCAATTTGTTCCGAACTCGCAAGCGTGTCCTCCCGTTTGCCATAAAAAAATATATCCTCGTATGCGGCAATGATGCGGGTTGCCTCGCCTATCCAGTAATTCATGCCCGCAACGCACTCACTCGCTTTCTGCATGTCTATGCCGCCTCCGTATGCCGCAACAACCCGTAAAAACTGGCTCTTCCACGACTTTGCATCAACGAAGCCGTCGTGAGAAAGTACCCTGACGTCCTTCCATGCGTTTTTTCCGACTCCATATGCGCCGAGGAAGGCGAAACGCTGTCCCATGACCTGCGGAAACTCAAGTTCGCCCCTGAAAAAATCCGCGGCGCTGTCCAGCATATTCTGATTATAACTGTCTGCAGGACTGTTTCCGGGGCTGCCGATGAAGCATATATCCGCCTTGCCCTTCATGCGGGACCAGAACGGCATATATG
>CAYOWY010000124.1:0-1142 GCA_964407805.1 uncultured bacterium
TAATTATATTATGCGCGCCGGCAACCGCAACCTCTATCGCTCTTTTTGCGTACGCCTGTCCTTTTACGTCCCTGAAATCACCGCTGTGCTTTCGTCTGGATTCAAAAAGAGCTTCAACATCGCACACGGCGGGTTCAATCTCCTTTTTCCCTGTGAGAAATCCCATGCATTCTTTAAGATTCTTTACGGGATATACCTCTATACCCTTGACGATAGACGCCTCAAAAGCATTTTCCGCGGGGATGACAAGCTTTTTGCGCTTTTTCAGCTCGGAAAGCTTTATGGCTATCGGAAGGATGCCTTTCACCGGCCTTAAAGTCCCGTCCAGAGCAAGCTCCCCTACAAAGGAAAACTCCTCAAGACGTTCAAAGGGAACGAGCCCCTGGGCGGCAAGTATGCCCGCCGCAATGGGCAGGTCAAAATAGGAACCTTCTTTTTTAATGTCGGCGGGGGCGAGATTGATTACAACCCTGCTATTTGAAGGAAAATCAAAACCGGAATTTTTTACCGCTGGCTTTATCCTGTCCCTGCTCTCCTTAACCGACTGGTCTGGCAGGCCCACAACAGAAATTGCAGGCATACCGTAACTTATATCCACCTCAACTTCAACGGAATACCCTTCTATACCCCAGATAGTCAATGAGTTTATTTTGGCAAGCATCGGTATATTTTACACCACAAGAAACTATGCCCCAAATCAGAATATTGAATTTAAAATATAAGCGATTAACAAAAATGGTGTTACAATAAAGCAGGAGAATAAAAAATGGAGAACAAAAGAGAGGTTTTTCTGAAAGCTTTAAGCGGCGACATGCAAAACGGCGTTCCGTTCGCTCCGCGAATGGATATCTGGTATTACAGCAATTCTTATAAGGGAACCCTCCCTGAAAAATTCAAAAACCTTCCCCTAAAACAGATCATCAAAAACCTTGACCTTACCTATAATAAGATCCTTCCGGATTTCTCCGACAATTACAGTCTTGATTCTGTCAAAGACAGGTTGCTGGGAGTTTTCGCTTCAAAGGATATCCCTTATGAAATCTCCATGGATTCCTCGGTTAAGCGCACGATAAGAAATGACGGCGGATTGATAGAGGTCGGTTACGAAACCCCCAACGGCAATTTAACCGGCGGTTTTATGA
>CAYOWY010000124.1:1152-4187 GCA_964407805.1 uncultured bacterium
TTATGATGGACGAAACCTTAAAAAAACAGGGCTCAACTTTACCTCCCATAAAAGAACACCTTGCAAAGTCAGGCGAAGATTATTACAAAATTATGGATATTTTTGATTCCATAGATATAGTTTCCAAACCGGAAAATTACCGTATATTGACTGAAACCATCGGCGATGCAGGATTCCCCCCTGTTTACGGATACCTGGCGGCAAGCCCCATGCACGCAATCCTGCGTGATTTAATGGACCCGTCACTGTTTTATATGGAATACAAGCTTAATCTTAAAAAACTCCTGGAATTATGCCGTATGCTTGAAAAATTCCTGCTGAAAATTGTAGAGGCCGCAGTGCAATGCACCACGAAGCCCGTAGTGGTCTGGGGAGCAAACTATGACAGCATGCTGACTTTTCCACCGTTTTTCAAAGAACACATTCTTCCTTTTCTTAATCAGGCATGCGAAATCATCCATGGAAAAGGCGGATTGGTTATCTCCCACTGCGACGGAGAAAACAATCAATTGCTGGAATTATACAGGCAGAGCGGCATAGACATACTGCAGGCCGTGAGCACGGCTCCCATGGTAAAAAATACTTACAGGGAAATAAGAGACAGCCTGCGCCCGGAACAGGTAATTTCGGGCGGGATACCTTCAACGATTCTTCTGAAGTCCACATTTCCGGACCGTCAATTCATGGCTTTCCTTGAAGAATTCAAAAAGAATTATAGAAAGGGAGAACCTTTGATTCTCGAGGTCTCTGATAATTTCCTTCCCGAAGCCGACATTGACAGGCTGGAGATTATCAGGGAGTTTGCCCGCACCCTCTAACTGCTCCTTCCTGTTCTTTTGTCCCTGCCTATGGAAGTTATCGCCTTAAGATTTGCAAGAGGGGTTGTCAGAGGAACGGCGCACTCCGGGCCTATTATATCTATATCCGCTTCTGACGCGGAAATAGCCATTCCTGCTATTTCTTCAGGCGTTCCTTTAAGCAGAACCATATTGCTTATTCCGCCCATAAGGGAAAGTTTTTCGCCTGCCAGCTTCCTCACTTCCTGCGCAGAACCTGTCTTTGTATCCCAGTGAAAACAGGGCAGTCCGGTGCGGGCGATATAGCCGATGCGGTCTGATGTATTGCCGCATATATGCAGTATGAGAGGCGCTTTTATGGTATCGGCAAGTTGAGCATGCAAATCCATAAGGAATTCCTTATACGAGCCAGGACTGCAAAGGTCCCGCGTGGCGTGGTCTCCGATAAGCAGACAGTCCGCACCGGCATCTATTTGCGCCTGCGCAAATCTGACGGTTACAGGCGTGAGCTTTTCCATAATCCGTTTTACCTCATCCGGTTCTGTGATTGTTTTTATAAGAAATTTTTCAACCCCGAAATAGTGGTATGCTTGAGTCCAGCTTCCAAAAACCTTGCCGCAGACAGCCGCTTTATCACCCAGTTCCTTCCGGAGCATGGATATGGCTTTCAGAGGCACTGCGCAACCCTGGCGCGTAAGCAGGTCCGGCGGAATCTTAATATCAGCGGACGTTTCAAATATCGGCCTGCCGCTCTCTGGCATCATCTCCGGCCCTCCCCAGTTCACATTGCAGCCCATAGCTGCCGCCTCATGGCATGTGCTGAAAAGAGGCATAACCGCGTCTAATCCCAAAACTGTATGGCCGGCAAGAGCCAACCTGAACATGGCTTCGGGCTCTGTGTGCCCCCGGGGGAAATATGTTTTCACGCTCTCCATTATATCCCGACAAACTATGCTTGTTCCGGTGCCGAAAACATTCATGCCTGATTCATTTTTTCTCAAAACGCTTTTCAGAAATAATTCCCTGTTCATCTACACCCCCAGATATCTAATTTATTTTATATTGTAGGAAAATAAAAGACAAGCTCTCCGCATTAACACAGTTATAAGAGAAATTTTTGACTTCGGAGCGGCGCAGGCAATATAATACCAGCCATGAGCCGCAAAAGGGAATATTTCAGGCCGGCGTATCTGCTTATCTTTTTTGTGTCAATATGCACTATTTTTGCAGAAACAGTTCCGGATGCCGCTCCACTTCGCAAGGAAACAGTACCTGCGGTGCAACCACAGACAGCGGGCCGGAATATAATACATACAGTAAAGCCTTCCGAATCACTTTTCAAAATCGCAAGAGCATATGGCGTTTCTTATCCTGCAATTGCCCGCGCCAACGGAATAGATAATCCCCATCTTATATTCGCTGAACAAAAACTCATTGTTCCTCTCAAGATTATTATTCCTCAAGCCATGGAAAGCGGAATCCTGATAAACCTGCCGGAATTCCGCCTTTATCTTTTTAAGAACGGGGAACTGGCGGGTATTTATCCGGTATGCATAGGATTGGTTACATGGCAAACGCCGCTCGGTACATTCAGTGTTATAAACAAGATAAAGGACCCCGCATGGTACATGCCTCCCGGTATGGCCGAGAGGGAAAATATAAAAAGAGAAATTATTCCTCCGGGCCCTGACAATCCTCTCGGCGACAGGTGGATAGGCACGACCATAAAGCACACGGGAATTCACGGAACCAATATGCCGATGTCTATAGGAAAGTCCTTGAGCCACGGATGCGTACGGCTCTACCCGGAGGATATTCAGAAGGTTTTTGAGGAAGTGGAGGTTGGGAACCCGGGAATTTTTCTCTACGAGCCGGTGAAGGTTTGCACCGAAGGAGAGGAAGTATTGATTGAAGTACATCCCGACGTATATTCCCTCGTGCCGGATATTGAGAAACTCGCCATTGAAAAACTTCAAGAAAAGAATATGCTTCAAAAAATCCACGCAGGCAAGATGCTGGAGGCCCTGCAAAAATCTTCCGGTATACCCGTCCCCATAGGCAAATAAAAAAAACCGCACCCCTTAATTGTGTTTAAAGGGTGCGGTTAGAACTGCTTTGCTGCCGCAAACACTTTAATAAAGCATTTTACAAAATCTTACTTCTTTGCTTTTTTCTTTTTCTTGCCGCCGCGAGCCATCTTTGCTTCACAGACGTTTCCCGCGCCGTCAACATAATACA
>CAYOWY010000125.1:0-4166 GCA_964407805.1 uncultured bacterium
CCCTGCATGTAGTAAGCAGGGACAGGAATGACATAAAACGTCAGATTGCTTCGCTACGCTTGCAATGACAAAATATGTGTGAAAGCACTTTTTCAGAGATCTCAAAAAATACCACTTGACAAAAAAATTGTTCTATGATAATTTGTATACAAAGGTAATGTCTTGTATGCAAAGGTGATGGAAGAAAAAGATGAAAACAAAAACAAAAAAACTTTCGGCAAAGATAATTAATTTCGTAATGAACAGCTCTTCCGGCTACACCGGTCAACCCAAGGTAACCGAAGAGACTATTGCATCGCATTTCAAGATAAGCCGCACGCCTGTGCGGGAAGTGGTAAAACACCTGGAGCACGAAGGACTTATTCATACAAGACCCTACAGAGGAATTACCTTCAAAAAATTTTCCGCCGATGACATTAAAAATATTTACAGCGCCCGGATTGCCCTTGAAGAACTTGCCTTAAGAGATGCAACAGAAAAAATTACTCCGGAGATTTTTGATAAACTTAAATCTTACGCAATCACATATAAAGACGCCTACGAGAAGGGAGATATAGAGCAGGGAGTACTTGCGGACGAACTTTTTCATGAATTGATAATTGAGTCTTCCGGCAACTGGTATGTAAAAAATCTGGTAAAAAAAATCCGCCTGCTGGACACCCTTTTTAATGCAGGGAAAAAAGGGACGGGGTTGTCGGACGATAAGAAACGCGATTTAAATCCGTATTCACACGACAAAATCATTGAGGCGCTCACCATGAGAAACCCTGGAACTGCGGCTGAGACGCTCAGGAACCACATTCTCTGGTCACGAGACAGATTGCTTAATTCCATGGAAAAAAATCATAAAAAGAAAAAGGAGGAATAGAAAATGGAAAGAAGAAAAAGTAGTAGAAGGACCGGATTCACGCTGATAGAATTGCTGGTGGTGGTAGCCATAATAGCCATCCTTGCCGCTATGCTATTACCGGCGCTGTCACAAGCACGTGAAAAGGCAAGACAGGCAACATGTATGAACAACATGAAACAGGCCGGGCTTGCTATTCTTATGTATGTGAACGACTTCAGTGACTGGTTCCCGCCGGGAACCAGTCCCACGGGACACTTTAACAGCGCTATGAACATGAAATACGGAGGTTCGTACACGATGGGCACTCCCGCGGGCAGTTATCTTGATGCTAAATTGCTTCACTGTCCTTCCGACCGTACACAGGTACGTAATGTTGACTGGTGGGAATACGGATACAACATTGCAGTAGGTGGAATAAGTATCGGGTATAATGAGAAGATAGGAGGAAGCTGGTATAATTCCGCCACAAACTGTTGTTATCAAGACGGGAGGGCTGTGCGAATTGCACCGCACAAACTCGGGCAACTCCGAAAAGCCAGTGAAGACATTCTTCTGGCAGAAGTGGACAGACTTGCAGATGGTTCGGTACTTCAGATATATACCGTCTACATATGGGGACAGAATGGCGAATGCTATACGGACAATGCAAAAATGACCACGGATAATCCCCACCATGACGGCGGTAATAACTACGTGTTTGTGGATGGCCATGCAGAGTGGTGCTCAAGCACCAATTACCTGAGTACTCTGCGGTGGCGCGGAGATTGTCCAAGCAAGGTTTGTGATGGTATGAATCCGAAGCGCACGGTAAACTACTGATTCCGTTGAAATTTCTTTCAGTGAACTATGGAAAGAATAACAGAAAAGGGAGAGTGCTCATGCGAAATTTGTCAGTTTATCTTTTGCTGGCAGTACCTTTTATGTTGGTTTCCTGCGGAAAGGCGCCGAGCAGTTCGGAAATAGCAGGGAAATGGAAGTGCGCAACTCTAAACAGAACGATTGAATTCCGGCAGGACGGAACTCTGACAACTGAAGATATGTATATGATACAGGGAGGCACATATAAATTGAGTGGTAAACACCTGGAAATTCAATTCGAGACTTTGCCGGAACCGACCAGATGGAAAATCTCCCTATCCGGGGATAATCTTATTGTCGTAATGGGCGCTGGCCGTCAAACTGAAGCATTCTCTTTCCAGAGGATAGAATAAGATTTAGCGAAAAACACCCTTTACAGTTATTCTATTGCTAAGCAGTGCATTGAAATAGCCGGTATCCTCATCTGATATAAACGCATAAAATTATTCAACTGAAGGCAAGGCGAATAGATGAAGAAATATTTTTTTCTTGATGACGAGTATGTGGAATTGTATGAAAACGCTGAACGAATCTTTCACGAGCCGGTCAAGCACGGCCGGCCGGTTCTTGCACCTCAAACCAGACTTGAAGGCAATCGCGTGGATATCCGTAACGCACCGCTGCCTTCCGAAGACGGACGTTACTGGCGTCTATGGTATGAGGGGTATGATAAGAATACCTATCTGCCCTTGTACGCTGAATCCGAAGATGGTCTCAACTGGTGCCGTCCGAACCTTAAGATTGTCAAATACGCCGGCAATAAAAGTAACAATGTACTGAATACCGGTTTTTGCGTGAATGCCAACAGGTTTAACGGAATTGTTCTGGCACCCTCCCCGTCCCGGGACAATATTTCAGCAGAACGCTACTGCGCCCTTACTTTCAAGGGAGGCGCCAAGCCGCACGGATTGCTTCCCCTTCTGTCCAGAGATGGCCTCAGATGGCGGTTGTTAACGGACCCCGGTCACCCGTTGATTCCAAGTTCTGACGAATACCGCCTTGTTTGCGACATGGAAAAGAAATTGCTTATCGCCACCATGAAACTTTACGGGTTCTGCATGGATATTCCGCTTTCAGTGCCGGAGTACGGCAGGGAGGTGGGGTTGTCCACCAGCACTGACGGCTTGACATGGACAACACCTCAGTTTATTTACCATGCGGATGAAGAAGACCGTAAAGCCGGAGCTGAAACACTGCTACGCTATACCTCAGACCCTGATTACCGTTCACCTCTTTACAATAACCCTGAATACTCATGGACGGATATTTACAACATGCCTGTTTTTCCATATCACGGCATATACATTGGACTGCCGTCCATGTTTCATCATTCAGGTTACTGGATTGCGAGCAAATACTCGGCAAACCAGGACGGGTTCATATGGCCTGCCCTTGCATGGAGCAATGACCTTAAGAAATGGAAACGACCCCTGCAAAGGAAGCCTTTTATACCTCTTTCACCCTGTACGGATAAAAATATCTATGATAACTGTATGATTTTTGCCTGTCCGCCTGTCAGGCGCAACAACGAGTTATGGTTCTACTATTCCGGCTACCGTAACAGTCACACTAACGCATCACTGCTGGAAAAAGCCGGTCTTGATTACGCACATGAAAAAGAACAGGGCGGTATCTTCCTGTCGCGTTTGCGGCTTGACGGGTTTGCTTCCATGCGTGCCGGCGAAAGGAAGGCAGCCGTATTGACAAGACCCGTTATTGTGGACGGCGCAAGTCTGCATATCAATGCACGGACGAAAAACGGAGAAATTCTTGGAGAAATAAGGGACTCCGAAAGCGGCCGGGTAATCCCCGGCTTCGGCCTGGGCAATTACCTCGGGTCACGCAATATCGGATTTGGCAAAAGAGGCGAGCGCATCCGGCTTGCGGGCCTGGGTACCCGGAGATATGACGAGCAGGTAAAAAACAGTGCTGTTCGTTTCAGCGGCGACGAAGTGGATGCTGTAGTGAGCTGGCACGGGGGAAAGAATTTATCTGCGTTGAAGGGTAAAACCATACGCATTCTCTTTGCGCTGCGCAATGCCGATATTTACTCATTCTGGTTCGATTAACCCGGACTGGAGAACAAAAGTAAATGACCCCGCCCTAAAGGGCGAGGTATCCAAGCCGAAAAATTTTTATGAAGATTGTCGTCAGATAAGTCTGGAAATTGAACCTACGGGGGTACTAAAATCATGAAAAGTTTATCATTGAAGAGTCTGGTTGCAGTCTGTTTTTTGTCCGTTATCGCCGCGTACAGTCAGACGGGGCTCACGCCCAACATGATAAGGGACGGGGGAATGGAGACATGGAGAGAAGTCCCTCCGGAACAGCCGCAGTATAACAATCTTAAAGGACTGCAGGTATCCTTTACGGATACCGGCAACATACTTATGCCTTCGGCGTACGAGCAGGGCGGTATAAGCGTGGTTCAGAGGGAAAGCGGCGATGTTTTTTCCGG
>CAYOWY010000126.1:0-4156 GCA_964407805.1 uncultured bacterium
TGAAGAAAACCTCGGTGCGCTGGCAAGATGCGTGAAGGGATGCAGGGATTTTGCGTTGAAATATAAACTTCCGTTCATATCGGGGAAAGACAGCCTGAACAATTATTTTGTCGACGAAAAAACAGGCGCCGAAACTTCCATACCGGGAACACTGCTTATATCGGCTGCAGGTATTGTAAAAGATATAAGGAAGACTGTTTCATCAAGTTTCAAGAGAAGCGGAAATCCCCTTTATATATGCGGAAAGACGCGCAAAGAGATGGGCGGCTCGCGGTATTATGCGGTTTTAGGTATAGAAGGCGGAGAAGTTCCCGAGCCGGTACCTTCAAAGACTCTTCCTATGATGAGAAAACTCCACACCTGCATTGAAGACGGGATGGTTAAATCGTGCCATGACTGTTCTGACGGCGGTTTTGTAATCGCTCTTTCCGAGATGGCAGCGTCGGGCGGCAGGGGAGCGGAGGTCTTCCTTGACAGGATGATTTCCGACAACGTCGCTCCGGAGACTCTTCTTTTTTCGGAAAGCCAGGGCAGGTTTATTGTTGAGGTGGACAGGGCCAGGCAGGGGGATTTTGAAAAGGCGATGGGTAAAAGCGTTTCAATGATAGGCAGTGTTGCACAAGACGGGAAAATTAAGGTTTCTTATGCGGGAGAGGAACTGTTTTCTCTCTCCGTGGAAGAGGCTGAAAAGGCGTGGAGGTCGGGATTACAATGGTAAAACCGAGGGTTTTGATACTGCGCGTGGCGGGAACCAACTGCGATAATGAGACGGAATGGGCGTTCAGGCTTGCAGGTGCCGAACCTGAAAGGGTTCATATAAACAGGATTAAGAGCGGGGAGAAGAAGATAAGCGATTATCAGGCACTTGTCATACCGGGCGGCTTCTCTTACGGGGATGACATATCCGCCGGCAAGGTGCTTGTAAACGAGATAAAGCATAATATGGGCGAGGATATAGACAGGTTTATCCGGGATAAAAAGCCGCTGATAGGCATATGCAACGGTTTTCAGGTTCTGGTTAAGGCAGGACTTCTGCCTTGGCAGGGAAAACAGGCTGTTACTCTGGGATGGAACGACTCGGCAAGATTTGAAGACAGGTGGGTTTATCTGAAGGTTGAAGAAAGTGCGTCGCCGTTTTTGAAAGACTTCCCGCCGGTTATAAAACTGCCGGTTGCCCATGCGGAAGGAAAATTTATCGTTGACAGCGATGCAACGTTGAAAAAAATAGATGATGAAAAGCTGGTTTTCTTCAGGTATTGTTCTCCGGACGGAGGTCCCGCGGAATATCCTTTAAATCCCAACGGCTCAACCGGCGCCATAGCCGGACTGACCAGCGCCGACGGGATGATAGCAGGGATGATGCCGCATCCGGAAAGGGCTCTGCTGAAGTATTTTTATCCCGGTCAGGATGAGGATGAAAATGCCGGAGAGTACGGTCATGGTTTCAGATTTTTCAAAAACGTGGTGGAATATCTGAAATAAAAAGGTGACGTTTTTTGTCATTGCGAGCCCCGTAATTTGGGGCGTGGCAATCCCAACAATATTGTCATCCCTGCGGATAGTAAGCAGGGATCCGGAAAGATATAAACAATGAAAGAATTGAAAGAAAATTGCGGGATAGCCGGGGTATGGAACCACAAAAAGGCGGCGGAAATATTGTATCTTTCTCTTTTCTCCCTGCAGCACAGAGGGCAGGAATCATGCGGAATCGTCGTCTCCGACGGCAGGCGCGTAAATATGAAAAGAGGGATGGGCGTTGTTCCCGAAGTTTTCAGAGACGGCGGCTTCAAACAGTTGAAAGGGAATTTCGGGATAGGGCACGTGAGGTATTCAACAACCGGAAGCTCATCCCCTAAGAATGTACAGCCGTTTTTCGCGGAATACAGGGGCAAAAACTACGCGATTTCGCACAACGGCAATCTGGTTAACAGCGCGGTTTTGAGGGAACATCTTGAAAACAGGGGAAGCATTTTTCAAACCACTCTTGATACCGAAGTCCTGATGCATCTGATAACGATGTCAGGCAAGAAAAACTTCCAGGATAAGCTTACAGACGCTCTTTCAAAATTAAAGGGCGCTTTTTCACTCGCCATATTCACCCCCGAAGGGCTTATAGCGGTGAAGGATCCATGGGGGTTCAGGCCTCTCTGCCTCGGAAAGATTGACGGGGGTTATGCGGTAGCCTCCGAAAGCTGCGCATTTGACCTTGCCGGGGTTGAGTACATAAGGGAGCTTGATGCCGGAGAGATTCTTTTCATAAATAAAAACGGGCTTAAAAGTTCATATCTGACGCCTGCCCGTATATCAAGGTGCATTTTTGAATTCATATATTTTGCAAGGCCGGACAGCAGGATTTTCGGAGAGAGCGTTTATTATGCGAGAAAAAAATTCGGCGAGAGGCTGGCAAAGGAATTTCCGTATGACGGAGACATGGTTGTTCCCATACCTGATTCGGGGAATATAGCCGCGCTGGGTTTTGCGCAGAAAAGGAAAATACCTTTTGAAATGGGCATAGTCAGGAACCATTATATAGGAAGGACATTCATACAGCCTTTCCAGACTTCCAGAGAAATGGGGGTAAAGATAAAACTGAATCCTATAAGAGAGGTTGTTAAAGGCCGGTCAATAATAGTTTTTGAGGATTCAATAGTGAGAGGGACGACAAGCCGTTTCAGGATAAAAACCTTGAGGGATGCCGGCGCCAAAAAGATATTCATGGCTGTGAGCTGCCCGCCCATAAGGCATCCATGTTTTTATGGTATTGACTTTCCTTCGTCCAAAGAGCTGATAGCTGGAAAAGAGTCTGTGGAAAAAATTGCCGAAGCCATAGGGGTTGACGGATTGTATTACCTAAGCCTTGAAGGGATGCTTGCTTCAATAGGTCTGCCTGCCGGTGAGTTCTGTACGGCATGTTTTACGGGAGACTACAGGGTGAAGGAGTCCTGTTTCAAGGGTAAGGAACAGTTTGAGATAAGCGGTAAAAAGTGCTGCGGGGTTGCGCCTGTCGTTTCAAGGAGGAAAAGCTGTTAAATGGAAGCGTATCTTGTTATTGAAGACGGGACGGTCTTAAAGGGAGAATCTTTCGGAGCGTCCGGAGAGAATTTCGGAGAGCTTATATTTAACACAAGCATGACCGGCTACCAGGAAATTCTCTACGACCCGTCTTATAAGGGGCAAATAGTCGTCATGACCTATCCTTTGATCGGCAATTACGGCGTTAACGAGGAAGACGTTGAATCGTCCAAGGTGCACGCAGAAGGTTTTGTCGTCAAGGAGCGAAGTAAGATTTACAGCAGCTGGCGCGCCGTCAAGCCGCTGGACGTGCTTCTCTACGAACACGGGGTGACGGGGATTGAGGGGATTGATACCCGGCGGCTGACAGTTATGCTTAGGGAGAAAGGCGCGGTCAAGGCGGGTATTTTCACGGGCAAAAACGACGTGAAGAAGATGGTTGAAAGGGTTAAAAAATCCATGGATATCTCCGGCGTTGACCTTGTTAAGGAGGTTGTAAAAAACAAGCCTTATTTCTGGTCCAAGGAAGGGAGGCGCAAGGTGGTTGTCCTTGACTGCGGTGTAAAATACAATACTCTCCGCCTGCTTTCCGCACGGGGCATGAAGGTTCTGGTAATGCCGGCAGGCACGCCATGGCAGGATGTCGCGAAAGAAGAGCCGGACGGCATACTCGTCTCCAACGGGCCGGGCGACCCGGCCGCAGTGCCATACGCCGTAAAAAACCTTTCAAATCTCATAGAGCGGTGTCCTGTTTTCGGGATATGCTTCGGGATACAGCTGATAGCCCAGGTGTTCGGAGGGAAAACCTACAAGCTTAAATTCGGGCATCACGGCGCCAACCATCCCGTGAAAGATTTAAGGACGGGAAGGATATACATAACCGTGCAGAATCATTCTTTCTGCGTGGATATGGACACGCTGGACAAAAACGATATTGAGACGACGCATGTAAACCTTAACGATAATACCCTTGAGGGCATCGCTCACAAAAAGCTCCCGGTTTTTGCGGTTCAGTTTCATCCCGAACACGCGCCGGGTCCGTCCGATGCGGTGTACCTCTTTGACAGGTTTGTGGAGATGGTTATGAAGAAAGACAGTTCTTGCACGACGCTGGAGAAGTGTTGATTTTTCTGCAGGCATGGAG
>CAYOWY010000127.1:0-4139 GCA_964407805.1 uncultured bacterium
ATGAAGTCGTCTTCTTCTATATATAAAACCTTTGAAAACTGTATCTTTCTTGTCCCTGCGGCAGGGTTTTCAGGATTGTTTATCGCGTCAATTTCCTCGGTTTTACCTTCAGGATAATTGTCTATGATAACCTTCAGAGGCCTTATTACACCCATTACTCTGGGGGCGTTTTTATTAAGCGTGTCGCGAACAAAGTGTTCCAGTAATGCTATCTCTGCCGTGCTTTCTACTTTTGCCACACCCATCCTTGAACAGAAATTGCGTATTGCTTCAGGCGGATAGCCCCTGCGCCGCATCCCGGAGATGGTCGGCATGCGCGGATCGTCCCATCCGTTCACATGCTTCTCTTCCACCAGTTCAAGCAGTCGTCTCTTACTCATTACGGTATAAGTAAGTTTCAGCCGCGCGAACTCCACCTGCCTCGGGTGGTGTATTCCGAGCTGTTCAACGAACCAGTCGTAAAGCGGCCTGTGGTCTTCAAACTCCAGGGTGCATATAGAATGAGTTATGCCTTCAATTGAATCAGATTGCCCGTGCGCCCAGTCGTAAGTGGGATATATGCACCATTTACCGCCGGTGCGGTGGTGAGAAATGTGCAATATCCGGTACATTACAGGGTCGCGCATATTCATATTGGGAGAGGACATATCTATTTTCGCACGAAGGACCTTTGCTCCGTTGGGATATTTGCCCTCGCGCATTTCCGCAAACAGCCGCAGATTTTCTTCAACCGGACGGTTTCTGCAAGGGCTTTCTTTCCCGGGAGCCGTAAGAGTTCCTCTGTATTCGCTTATCTGTTCCGCTGTGAGGTCGCAAACAAACGCCTTGCCTTTTTTTATGAGTATTATGGCAAAATCATACAGCCGCTCAAAATAATCGGAGGCATAATATTCTCTGTCCTCCCAGTCAAATCCCAGCCATTTGATGTCTGTTTTTATAGAATTTACATATTCCTCTTCTTCCTTTGTGGGGTTGGTGTCGTCAAACCGCAGGTTGCATTTTCCACCAAAATCTTCAGCTATTCCGAAATTGAGGCATATGGATTTTGCATGGCCTATGTGGAGATATCCGTTGGGTTCGGGAGGAAACCGGGTATGAACCTTCTTCCCGTATTTTTCCGTCTTCAGGTCTTCTCTTATTATTTCCCTGACAAAATCGTTTTTTTTGTTTTCTTCGGTGCCCATAATTAGTTCTATAATTTTAGGAATTAACCGCAATAAAGTCAAATAACCGATTATGCGGTGTGTGTGGTAAAATATTTGTAAAGGAGCAATATGGAAAAAAACGTAAAATTCAAAAGCGGAAAATATAATCTTTCCGGGATTCTTCACATTCCTGATAAAGGTAAGAAACCTTATCCTGGCGTGGTTATGTTTCATGGTTTCGGGGGAAATAAATCGGAGAGCCATTTTATTTTTACAAAAACTGCCCGCAGGCTTGCCGAAAAAGGGATAGGGGTACTGCGGTTTGATTTTATGGGTTCGGGGGACAGCGAAGGCAGATTTGAGAATATGAGCCTGCATACGGAGATAAAGGACGGAAGGAAAGCCGTTGAATTTATGCTAAAGGACAAAACATTTGATAAAAACATGCTTGGAGTCCTCGGCCTTTCAATGGGTGCCGTAACTGCGGTATCGGCCGCTAATGAATATAAAACAAGGGCGCTGGTATTATGGTCTCCGGTGGCTCATGCATCGCTTTTGCGAAAAATAATAACGAGAAAACTTGAAAAAGCTCTTATTGAAAAGGGGAGAGTGTATCCGCCCGGACTAGGGCATTATATAGGTAAAGATCTTGTTGATTCCATTAAGAGCGTAAAACCTCTGGAAACTGCAGGGTTGTACCGCGGCAGTGTCATGATCGTACATACTAAAGACGATGCAAGCGTTCCTCTCAAACACGCTCTTTCATATTTTGAGGCTTTCCATAAGAATGCCGTTGTGCCTCGAATTCTCGTGCTCGACCGTGGAGGCCATACCTTTACGACTGAATTCTCGGAAAACGAGATTACCAAAGATACGATAGATTTCTTTGCCGAAACCCTGCTTTAATCTTGCAAAAAAGGAACATATCTGATATACTGCTGTCCATGTCTGCACAATTCAAAAAGCATATATCGTACTCGGGCTTCATTTTTTTGCTGTTAGCATACAGGGTTTTTTCCCAGACGGAAGTGGAGACAGGAATAACGCCCAAGTACGGAATTGATCTTTCCGGAAGGTTCCCCGCATGGATGAGCATTGAGATAATGAATGTTGCCGTATGGCAATTCATATGCACTTTCGGTTTTTTTCTTGCAGGTCTGGCCGCAAAAAAAATATCAGACCATATTTTTGAAAAAAAACTGATTCCTCTTTTCAGTAAAACACGAATTGACCTTGACAATCTTTTCCTTGAAGCTCTAAGCAAGCCGGCGGGGTTTATTTTTATGCTGGGAGGCATAGCGGCCGCCATGGCGGTCTTGCCTCTTCCCGTAGAGCCCAATGTAAACGGTTTTGTGTTCGGAGTAATAAAAATTCTTGCCGCAATGGATTTTTTGTGGTTCCTGTTCCGCATAGTGGATATCGCGGTAAAGTATCTTACCCGCCTTGCCGCCCGCACAGACTCCAAGCTTGATGAGCAAATGGTGCCTCTTTTAAGCAAAGCGATAAAGATAAGTATTGGCGCCGTCAGCTGTCTCTGGATAATACAGCTTTTCGGATACAATATTTCAAGTTTGCTTGCAGGGCTTGGAATAGGGGGACTCGCCGTAGCTCTCGCACTTCAGGATACGCTCTCAAATTTTTTCGGTTCGGTGTTTATTTTTCTTGACAGGCCTTTTGCGGTGGGAGACCTGGTAAAAGTGGGTGAAGTGGAGGGAACGGTTGAGGAAATAGGATTCCGCACGACACGCATAAGGACATATTTCGCAACGCTGGTCTCAATACCCAATAAGACAGTGGCGAGCGCTGTTGTTGACAATCTTTCAAAACGTCATAAGAGAAGGGTTTCACAAACTATCGGCGTAACGTATGAAACGACAGCGGAGCAGATGGAAGAGGCAACCGCAGAGATAAAAAAAATAATAGCCGGGGAGGAAAGGGTTGACGGCGAGGTTATTATAGTCCGCTTCACGGAATTCGGCAGTTCCAGCTTGATATAACCGTGATATATTTTACAAAAGACGTGGGATTTGCCGAGCATGCCGAGGTGAAGGAAAAAATTAATTTTGCAATAATGAAGAAAATAAAGGAACTGGGGCTCTCAATCGCTTTCCCCACAAGGTCGGTATACATAGAAAATACCGGCAGGGAAACCGCGGGTAAAAAGGAAATCAAGAAGCGAAAAGACGAAAATCCCCTTCCGTTCTGATTCTGAATCACTTGACATTTTTCTGTTTTGGGGTATATTTTTATACTCTATACGGAGGATATAATGCCGACTTACGAATACGAATGCAAAAAATGCGGACACAGGTTTGAGAAATTCCAGAAAATGACCGACGAACCGGTATCAAAATGCACCGAATGCAAGGGGAAGGTGGCAAGGATTATCGGACTTGGCGGAGGAGTTATATTCAAGGGGCCAGGTTTTTATACCACCGAATACAGGAGCGAGGATTACAAGAAGAAAGCAAAGGAAGAGAAAAGCGGTGTTGCAGCAGAGAGTTCCTCAACGCCATCATCCGCTTCCTGCTCTTCATGTAAAGCTTCGTCCTCAACGTGTTCAACGTGCAAAAAATAAGTTGATTTTGACGTGCAAATCGGATATACTTATGCGGTTCATTCACAATTTCGTTCCGGCGTAGCTCAACGCGAAACGAAGTGAAGTCCGCCAAAGCTTTAGTGGCGGAGTGGAGCAATATGTTTTACGTTTATGTATTGGAAAGTATAAAGAACGGAAGAAGATATACAGGTTTGAGCAGTAAGACTCCCGAAGAACGGTTGAGAGAACATAATGCAGGTTCGAGTACATGGACCAGCAAAAACAGGCCTTTCAGAATAATCTATTCAGAAATTCTTGAGAACGAAGAAGTTGCGAAGAAGCGCGAAAGGTATTTGAAATCGGGAGAAGGCAGACAGTTCATTGATAAACAAATTCCGGCGTAGCTCAACGGTGGAGCAAGCGGCTGTTAACCGCAAGGTTGTAGGTTCGAATCC
>CAYOWY010000128.1:0-4113 GCA_964407805.1 uncultured bacterium
TTTTGACAGAGAGGGGAGGATGTTTTAGAATAAATTATTGTCATAAAGAAGAGGAGGGTTCTTCCTTGGACGCAAATATTCTTGCGCGCCTTATTGAAAAGAAGGCGCTTACCGAGAAAGAGAGCTATTCGGTTTTCAGCGATATAATGGAGGAGAAGGTCTCTTCCGTGCAGACGGCGGCTTTTCTTTCACTGCTGAAGATGAAGGGAGAACAGCCGACTGAAATAGCGGGAGCCGCAAAACTGCTAAGGGATAAGGTAATCAGGGTTAAGACGCCAGGCAAAAAGCTCGTTTGCGATACATGCGGAACGGGGGGAGATTACTCCGGAACTTTTAACATATCAACCTGCACAGCCATACTGGGCTTTTCCTGCGGCCTTACAATCGCCAAACACGGAAACCGGTCCATTACAAGCAAATGCGGAAGCGCGGATGTGCTTGAACGCATCGGCTATCAAATAGATATGGAGCCGGCGAAAACCGAAGGGCTTCTTAAAGAGTACGGTTTTGCCTTCCTTTTTGCACCCCTTTATCACAAGGCAATGAAAAACGTCATGCCGGTCAGGAAGGAGCTTGGTTTCAGGACAATATTCAATATCATAGGGCCTCTTTGCAATCCGGCGCACTCCAACGTTCAGATAATGGGCGTAAACGATTATAACCTGTTGAAAATTATTCCTCCTGTTTTTCAGGCAATGGGCATAAGAGGATACGTTGTTCATTCCGAAGACGGGATTGACGAGATTTCTCTTACCGGCAGAACATACATTGCGGAGATAGCAAGCAGTCATATAAATGAGTTTGAGATTTATCCCCAGGATTTCGGATTCAAAAAATGCCTGCTTTCAGACCTTAAGGGAGGAGACGCCGATACAAACTCTGAAATACTGCTGGACATAATAAGCAAAAAAGAAAAAGGCGCCATGAGGGACGTAGTCCTTCTGAATACGGCATTTTTACTTAAGGCCGCAGGCGCCGCCGCAGATATCAGGGAAGGTATAAACGCGGCTCTTGATTCTCTTGAGAAACAGATATGCCGCAAAAAATTTGAGGAACTTCTAAACGCATCCAAAAAATGAAAAGACTATTAATCGCAATTATTTTCGTAACAATCCTGGCCTCTCCGGCCGTGGCAGAAGATGTTGCTCTTACCCAGCAAGCGGCACTTAATCTGTGCTCTTTTCCCAATCTGACGGAAGGCGTTATCGACATACTTTATCTCTATACCGATGAATTCTGGCATGAAGGCGATTACAAAAAGGTGTTTCCCGTCCTGAAGCTCATCACAACCGTCAAACCCTCGGAAGTTCACGCATGGGCGCTGGGAAGCTGGTTTCTTATAAATGCGGTTGCGCCGCCGCTTCCGGATAAAGAGAAAAAAAAGGTGATAGAATATGCGATTAAATTTGCGGAAGAAGGCATAAAAAAGAATCCGGGCAATGCAACCCTGTACATGGAACTTGCAATGCATTACTTCCGGACCGGAAATTATGAAAAGGCCCTTCCGCTGCTTGAAGACGGCGAAAAACTCCCTCACTCTTATCATCTTCTTCACCTGAAAGCGCACATATACAGAAGACTGGGAATGGAGGAAGAGGAGCTGAAAGAATGGGAGAAGGTCAGGGAATCTTTTCCGGAGATGAAGGACGTAGCGGAAAGGTTTATTAAGGAACTAAAGGAAGAGCGGTGAATCAAAGCCCCTCACTTGGGGAGTTTGGAATAAGTTTGAGATTGCCGCGCAAAAAGCGCCCTCCTACGCCAAGGTTTACCATCCGTAACTTTAGTGTAGGATGGCTACGGCGGGCAAAGCTCGCAATGACAAAATTCGTCAGTTCGGGGTAAAAAATGGTTCTGCAAAAGATAATTGAAGAAAAGAAGAAACTCATCGCTGAAAGAAAGAATGTCAATCCTGAAGGATTTTAAAATAATGCCCGCCTTAGAAAAACGTTTAGCCTGAAGAAAAAAATTCTTGAAAACGGGTTCGGAATAATAGCCGAGATAAAAAGAGCTTCTCCTTCCGCCGGAGTCATAAATGCGGACCTTGACGTAAAAAAAACAGCCTTTGCATACAAGTCAATGAACGTTTCAGGCATATCCGTTCTTACCTGCGAGCCTTATTTCAAAGGCAGCATGGAAGACTTGAAATCTGCAAGAGAAAGCGTTAATATTCCACTGCTGATGAAGGATTTCGTGATTGACCCATTCCAGATACATGAAGGACGGGTTGCCGGCGCCGATGCCGTGCTGCTTATAATGAGGATTCTCTCCGACAGGGATTTTCTCGAGTTTATTGATACGGCAGAAGAACTCGGGATGGAAGCGGTTGTAGAGGTTCACATAAAGGAAGAGCTTGACAGGGCGTTGCGGCTGGTAAAAAACTGGGATAACGCCATTCTCGGAATAAACAACCGGAACCTTGATACTTTGAAAACCGACCTTGAGACGACGTTCAATTTGATTAAATTCGTACGAGAGGATAAAATAGTTGCAATAAGTGAAAGCGGGATTAAAGACCGCAGAGACATTGAACGGTTGAAAAACGCAGGGTTAAGAGGCGCACTCATAGGAGAATCTCTTCTGAAAAGCGGGGATATCATAGAAAAACTCAAAGAACTTTTATAAAAAAGGGAGGATTCATGGATACCAAGATAGTATTGTCGGAGAAGGAAATGCCTCAAAGATGGTACAACGTTCTGCCTGACCTGCCGAAGCCGCTTCCTCCCGTTATGCATCCGGGAACAAAGAAGCCGATTAATCCGGAAGACCTGGCGCCGATTTTTCCCATGGCCCTTATACAGCAGGAGATGTCTCCTGAACAATGGATAGAGATACCGGACCCTGTCGCGGATATCTACAGGCTGTACCGTCCAACACCTCTAAGGCGCGCGAAAAACCTTGAGAAGGCGATAAAGACGAAAGCAAGAATTTATTTCAAGGACGAGTCTGTTTCTCCTCCCGGTTCCCATAAGCCGAATACGGCAATTGCGCAGGCTTATTACAATAAGGCCGAGGGCGTTAAAAGGATTGCCACCGAGACGGGCGCAGGCCAGTGGGGAAGCGCTCTCGCTTTCAGTTGCAAGATGTTTGACATTGAGTGCGTAATATACATGGTCAAGGTTTCTTATAACCAGAAACCGTATAGGAAACTTATGTGCCAGACATGGGGAGCTACGATGTATGCGTCCCCTTCCGAACAAACGAACTTCGGCAGAAAAGTGCTGAAGGACGACCCCGTTTGCCCGGGTAGTCTCGGCATAGCAATATCCGAGGCGATAGAGGATGCCGCAGGCCGCGAAGACACCAAATACTCGCTTGGAAGCGTTCTCAATCACGTAATTCTCCACCAGACGATAGTGGGGCTGGAAACAAAAAAACAGCTTGAGCTTGCGGGTGAAAAACCGGACGTTCTTATCGGCTGTGTGGGAGGAGGAAGCAATTTCGGAGGATTCGTGATACCTTTCGTTCCCGATAAGCTTAAGGGTGATAAGGTGCGCTTTGTGGCGGTCGAGCCAAGGGCATGTCCCACTCTTACCAAGGGACTGTATAAGTACGATTTCGGAGACACTGCCTGCACAACTCCTCTTCTGAAGATGTTTACGCTGGGACACAACTTCATCCCGCCCGGAATACATGCAGGAGGATTGAGATACCACGGCGCCGCTCCCCTTGTATGCCATCTTCTTGAGAACAAGATGGTTGAGGCCGTTGCCTATTACCAGAAGGAGTGTTTTGAAGCGTCCGTTCTTTTTGCTCAGACTGAAGGGTTCCTGCCCGCTCCCGAGACTTCTCATGCCATAAGGGCGGCTATACAGGAAGCAAAAGATGCGCCGGAAGGCAAGGTTATCGTTTACAACCATTCCGGACACGGTCATTTTGAC
This sequence comes from uncultured bacterium, assembly GCA_964407805.1. Taxonomy (GTDB): domain Bacteria; phylum Ratteibacteria; class UBA8468; order B48-G9; family JAFGKM01; genus JAFGKM01. The sequence goes on from CAYOWY010000128.1 coordinate 3,879, forward strand.
CTTACTTCTTACCAGGCATATTTTGAAGGCAAGCTTGAGGATTACGATTATCCGGAAGCGAAAATAAAGGCCGCTCTGGCAGAACTTCCGGATTTTGAGTGCGAACAATAGCTTCAATATGGTCAGGGTGAAGATATGCGGTTTTACCGAGAGGAAAGATATTGAAGACGCTCTGGAACTGGGCATTAAAATAATCGGCGTGAATTTTTGCTCCAAAAGCCCAAGATATGTTTCG
>CAYOWY010000129.1:0-4100 GCA_964407805.1 uncultured bacterium
CTTGAAAGTTGGGCGAGGCGTATAATGCTATTTTCTATTTCACTGCGCGCTATCATCATCAGGTCTGCAAGTTCGTCTATTACCACTACTATGTAAGGAAGGAATTCCTCCCTTTTTACGGAGTTGTAGCTTTCTATGTTTCTCACCCGCGCGTCGGAGAAAAGTTTGTACCTTCTTCCCATCTCTCCGATAAGCCATTTGAGCGTGTTGACCGCTTTTTTCGTTTCCACCACGACCGGGCACATGAGATGCGGAAGGTCGTTGTACAAAGTCAATTCAACCATCTTCGGGTCAATCATTATGAACTTAACCTCTTCCGGGCTTGCCTTGTACAGTATTGAGGTTATAAAAGAGTTCAGGCATACAGTTTTTCCCGATCCTGTCGCTCCCGCTATGAGGATGTGGGGAAGGAGTTTCAAATCGGTGACTACGGGCTTGCCCATGATGCTGGTGCCTATGGCTATCGTGAGCTTTGAAGGGTTTTTCTGAAATTCCTTGCTTGTAAGTATCTCCCGCAGATAAACGGTTGAAATATCCCTGTTGGGGACCTCTATTCCCACCGTTGATTTATTCGGAAGGGGCGCCACAACCCTTATGGTCGTGGTTTTAAGGTTCATTGCAAGGTTGTCCTGGATGTTATGCACCTTCTGTATTGGTATCCCCGGAGCCAGCTGGACTTCGTACATCGTCACCCTCGGCCCCTGGTTTAACTGCACGACCTCACCTTCAATGCCGAATTCTATCAGCGTTTCTTCTATTACCTGCGCGTACCTTTCGAGGTCTTCTTCCGTTTCCTGCTGTGTCTGGGCGCCCGTTTTAAGAATGGAAAGTGGAGGGAGCTTGTAATCCTTTATCCTGCCCGAAGGCTTGGGTACCTTTACCGGTTCGGCGGCCGGCTTCTCCTCTTTTTTTGGAGCCGGCTCGGGTATTACGGTTCTTTCGGCCGGCTTGGGTTTCAGAGTTCTTTTGATTTTCTCTTTCCTCTCTTCCTTGACCTCGGGCAATTCTCCGGGCAGAGGTATCTTTTCTTTTCTCGCTTCAAGATAAAAATCCACGGCTTCCTTGAAAGGCAGGAGGAAAATTTTATAGCCCGTGCCGAGACAAGCAAGTCCTGCTAGGATAAGCAATAGATATATTCCCCTGTTGCCGAAATATTCCTGAAGGGGCGGTCCCAGCATCAGTCCGAGGACTCCTCCGGAAGAATTGCCGCTTTTGACTGCAAGGAAGACCGAAAGGGTAAGCATTATGCCTGTTGTGCAGAGAGTTTTTCTCCACGGGCCGGTTTTTTCTCCCCAGACGACGTTATAACCTACAAGAATCAGAAGTATTACCAGCAGATAGGAACTTTTGCCGGCAAGGTAGAAAAGGAGCCCCGAAAGGAATGCCCCGAACCTGCCGCCGAAGTTTACAATGGCGTCATTCACGGGAGCGCCGGTTCTTGCAAAGCCGAACGTCGGGTCAAACGGATTGAAGGAGATAAGGCAGAAAAACAGATAAAGAGACGCCGCAAAAATAAAAAGTCCCTTTATCCACCTTTCCAGTGTTTGCTTATCCATGTTTCTTTAATTTATCATCAATGGAGTCAAAAGGCAAGTTGCGGAACCGTCTTTGATTTGGCAGGCGGAGAATAGTATAATAGGGTTTCACGGTTATCCGCGGAGAGAGAAAATGAAGGACAGGCGGCAGAAAAAACTCGAGCATCTTTTGATGAGAGAGATCGAGGAAATCATAAGAAAACATGTATCCGATCCTGACATAGGCTTTTTCACGATGACCTATGCCGACGTATCAGGAGATATGAAGCATGCAAAGATAGGAATAAGCGTTCTGGGTTCTTCAGGGGAACAGCGCCGTACGTTTGACAGTCTTGTCAAATCAACCGGCTATATCCAGCACAAGCTTGCCGGCCAGATGGTTATAAAGTACACGCCGAAGATAGAGTTTGTGTATGATGAAAGAAAGGAATTTCGCATTGAGGAACTGCTTACGGAACTGAAAAAAGAGAAAGAAGAACATGACGGCGAAAGAGAAAATTAAGGAAGTCGTAAAAACTTCGTTGGCGGATACGCCTTTTGCGGAAAAAGTGAAAGAGGAAATATCCGTACTGCCTGCAGCAAGGGAGGAATTTGGGGATTTTTACACCAACCTCGCTTTTAAGATGATTGATTCTCAACATCCCTCTCCGCAGACAGCGGCGCTATACCTCAAAGAAAAGATTTTATCGTCAGCTCCTCCGGAGTTCATAGAAAAGATCGAGGTCAAAAACGGTTTTGTGAATTTCTTCCTTAAAAGGGAAGTTTACCTGCGTATGCTTTCGGAGATATCCTTGGGGAATAGTGAAATTGTAAACCCTTTTCCCGCCGCCGGGAAAAAAGCGCTGATAGAGTTTGTCAGTTCAAACCCCACGGGCCCTTTGACCATTGCCCACGGAAGGCAGGCCGCCTTCGGAGAATCCCTTGCCCGCATACTCAAACATGCAGGTTTTGAGGTGACGAAGGAATATTACCTCAATGACGGCGGCAGGCAAATCAAACTCCTCGGCGAGTCTCTCAAGGCGCGCTTACATCAGTTGAAAGGTGAGGAATGCGCCATACCGGAAGGGGGGTATGAAGGGGAATATCTGATAGATATGGCGAAGGAGATAAAAGACGAAAATATCTCCTTCGGCAAGTTCGCCGCGGATTACATAATGGAGGGCATAAAAAAAGACCTTGCGGAATTCAACGTGAGTTTTGACAGCTGGGCGAAAGAGAGCGATTTTCTTGAGGGAGGCATGGTTGAGGAGATTTTGAAAATCATGGAGGGCAAGGGGCTGGTCTATTCTTCCGAAGGCGCAACATGGTTTAAAAGCAGTGCCTATGGCGATGAAAAGGACAGGGTGGTTATAAAGAGCGACGGTTCATATACATACCTTGCTCCGGATATGGCCTATCACAGAAATAAGATAGACAGGGGTTACGACATCCTTGTAAACATTGTCGGGCCTGACCATCACGGCTATATACCTAGGATAAAAGCGATAGTTGAGAGTTACGGTTTCAATCCCGAACGCCTTAAATTCATCATTGTCCAACTTACGACGCTTTACAGGGGCAAAGAGAAACTTTCAATGTCCACGAGAAAAGGGCAGTTTGTTTCCTTAAGGCAGTTGATGGATGAAGTCGGCCCCGATGCATCAAAATTTTTCTTCATCTTCAGGAAGGCGGAAAGCCATCTGGATTTTGACCTTGAACTGGCAACAAAGAAGTCCGTTGAGAATCCGGTCTACTACCTGCAGTACGCTTACGTCCGCATGAAGCATATAATCAAGTTTGCGGGGGAAAACGGAATCGATGTCATGAATCTCAACCCTGACATGGCTCTTTTGAAAGAGCCGGAAGAACTTTCAATAGCAAGGAAGCTTGCCTTTCTCCCCGATACCGTGGAAAGCGTCGCGAATACTTTCGGGGTGCATCTTCTTGCCGAATATCTCCTTGACCTTGCAAAGATCTTCCATTCCTATTACCACAAACACAGGGTTGTCACCGAAAACAGGGAATTGACCGCGGCGAGGATTATGCTTGTCGGCGCCCTTCTTGGTGTGTTTTCATTAGCCCTTGAGTTGCTTAATATATCCCTTCCCGACGAAATGTAATTTTCTTTTTTCCCTTTTCCTTCTACCCCGGGGGGGAGAAGGTGCAGGATGAGGGGGAGAGTATTGAGGTGAGGGGTGCTTTTTACTTCTTCCGCAATACGCAATCAACAGGGAACTTTTCAAAATCCATCGAGGCGATTACTCTTCTCGTTCTACCGTCATGATAACCGGAGATGGCCTCATTAATACCGAGCTTGTTCCTTATGCCCTCCATGACGATTTCCCTTATATACTTGCCCGATATTGAGGATAGCGCGGCGGGAAAAGATTTCTGCTCAACATCCATTATGAAGTGAATTTTGAAACTTGTCCGGCCGTTTTCCAGTAAGTATGAAGAAATCTCCTCTTTTTCGTCTATCGTTGCCGTTGAGAATCCGGGGAAGCTGTATAGCAGGTACTTCCTATAGAATTTCAACCCTCCTATTTTACCCGCCTGGACATCAAGACGGTTTATACCCTTAACTTC
>CAYOWY010000130.1:0-4086 GCA_964407805.1 uncultured bacterium
ATCTGCGGTCATTCGGAAAGAAGAAATATTTTCGGAGAAACCAATTCCGTTGTAAACAAAAAAGTCAGAAAAACAGCAGAGGCAGGCATGAGGCCGATTTGTTGCGTAGGGGAAAAACTTGAAGAGCGCGAGGGCGGAAAAACCTTTGAGGTTATCGGCTCTCAAGTAAGGGAATCACTTGAAGGATTTGAACAGCCCGGAATGCTGGTTGTAGCTTACGAACCGGTATGGGCGATAGGCACAGGAAAGACGGCAACGCCGGAGCAGGCCGAGGAAGTTCATGCCTTTATAAGAAACCTGCTCGCGGAGCTTTTTGATAAAAGCCTTGCAGAGAGTATAATAATGCTTTACGGAGGAAGCGTAAAGCCGGACAACATAGATTCAATAATGCGCCAGAAAAACATTGACGGGGTGCTGGTGGGCGGCGCAAGCTTAAAGGCGGATTCCTTCGAAAGGATAATAGACTATAAAGCATGAAAGAAGCGTATAGCGTTTAGGGAAAAACAAAAAGCTTCTAATTAAACGCTAAAAGACAGGAGAGAAAAAATGTACTTATTTTTACTGATTTTTCACATTGTCGTTTCCCTGCTCCTCATTGGAGCGGTGCTTTTACAGTCAGGAAAAGGTTCCTCTCTTTCAAACATATTCGGAGGGGGCGGGATGGAGACTGTCTTCGGCGCGGAGACTTCAACAATTTTGAACAGGATGACTTCCGTACTGGCAATAATCTTTATAGTGAATTCCATACTTCTTGCCACTTTGCCCGGCAAACTGACAACAAGAAGCATTCTTAAAGAAGCCGTACAGAAAGAACAACCGTCCGCCCCTCCGACCCTGCCCGTAATTCCGGAAGAATGAGAGAGTCATTAATAAAAAATACGGAGAATTACGCGGGTGCAAATGAATAGACTTATAACCCTTCCGCCGGAAGGCACGGCTGTCTTTGTCGGAGACACGCACGGCGATTATAAAAGCGTCCGTGTAGTTATCAAAAACTTCATCGGGAAAAAAAATCACTACGTCATTATGCTGGGAGATTACGTTGACAGAGGAGATGACTCGCAAAAAAACATAGAGTTCCTGATTGAAACCCAGAAAGAACATCCCAACCTCATCCTGCTGGCAGGCAACCATGAAATGTTTCCTTTGAGAGAATGCAGTCCGGCCGACTTCTGGAATTCCCTTGATAAAGAAAACCTTGAACGCTATAAAGATTTTTTCCTCAATCTTCCGTTCGCGGTGTCCGGCAGGGGATTTCTCGCCCTGCACGGTGGGCTTCCTGACATAGAAAAGATTGAGGATATTAACGATATACAGCCGTGCGACAGCGGCTGGACGAGAATACTTTGGGGTGATTTCAGGGATAAACAGGGGGATTACCTCGGCGATTTTCTCGGCAGGCCGAAGTTCGGCAGGGATTATTTTATCAGAGTCATGGAAAAAATAGGCAAGAAAGTGCTTATCCGCGGACATGACCCGGCCGCACCGGAGAAAATGTACGATAACAGGTGCCTGACAATATTCACTTCTTCCGCCTTCGGCCCCAGGAAGAGGAAAATAGCTGTGTGCAGTCTTGAAAAAGAGATGAACACCATAGACGACATGGAAATAATATCTTTGGACCTTCAGGAGATTTCAATATGAGAGTGCAGAATTTCGGAGGATATAAACTTGACGAGGTTCTCGGAGGAGGGATGTACACAAAAATATACAGGGCATCCTCTTCCCTTGCAAAACCCATATACGGCCATACCGTAGCGATAAAACTTCTTTATCTTAAAGGCACTCCGAGGGAGCGAGGAAAACTGATAACCCAGTTTGAGAGAGAAGCCGAAATAGCGATAGGGCTTAACCATCCCAATATAGTAAAGGTCCACAATTTCGGAAAGTACAACAATCAGTATGCGATAATAATGGAGTACGTGAACGGAAACAACCTCAAGAAAATACTGTACAAAAGAGACAAACTCCCGCTTGATATTCTGGTCCGGATACTTTATGAGGCAGGGCAGGGGCTTGCGCACATTCATAATAACAATATCGTCCACAAGGACGTGAAACCTGACAATATACTCGTTTCTGCGGATATCAACACCGTCAAGATGACAGATTTCGGGATAGCAAAACTGCCTAAAAAACTGTGGCAGAAAGATATTTTTCCGAAAGGCGGCACCATAACAAAATACGGGACTATTTCCTACGTGGCTCCGGAGCAGACCGAAGGCAGGGCAGATTTTCGTTCCGACATATACAGTTTCGGAGTTACAATTGACGAAGTAATAACGGCAAAAATGGAAATATCGTCCAATCCAGAAAGAAATACGGATGACTATTTTAAGAGGATAGACGTGCGCAGTTACAGAAAAAATATAGGCAAACAGCTTATTCTTTGCGATGATTTTGTAATACCGCACGGCCTCAAGGAAGTCATCAAAAAAGCGACAAACAGGGAAAGCCTGTTAAGATACTCCTCCATGGAGGAACTGCTAAGGGATTTGAATCAATTTTCATAATGAGGAATAAGACAATTGCGTTTGTTGTGCTAATTTTATGCCTTTCGGGATGCCGCCTTCAGCCGCCGGCAAAAAAACCTTCCGACGACACGTTAGTCCTTTCAACCGGAACAGACCCGAAGTCTTTCAATCCCATTATAGCCAAGGAAACCAGCACGACGGCAATCACGGGCTTCATCTTTCAGGGGCTTACCGAAACCGACGGCGTAACGCTGGAAGTCAAACCGTGCCTTGCAAAAAAATGGGAGCATGACGAAAGCGGCAGGGTATGGAGATTTTTTCTGCGGGAAGACGTCAAATGGAACGACGGAAAAGATTTTACGGCGGACGACGTTGTCTTCACCTTTAACCGGCTGATATACAATCCCGACATACCCACCAGCAGCAGGGATGTTTTGAATATTGACGGAAAGCCTTTTCTGGTAAAAAAGATTGACTCTCACACGGTAGAGTTCACGCTTCCGGATAGATTTGCGCCATTCCTGCAGTTGATGAGTCAGGAGATACTTCCCGGACATAAGCTGGCCGACGCCGTTGAAAAAGGAATCTTCAACAGCCGCTGGGGCGTCAACGAGAAAACTGAAAATATTGTCGGCACAGGTCCTTTCATGCTGGAAGAATACAGACCGGCCGAATGGCTGATACTGAAAAGAAATCCGATTTACTGGGAAAAGGATAAAGCAGGCGTTTCTCTTCCTTATATCGGAAGAATCGTCTTTCTCATAATAGCCGATACGAATATGGCGGTACTTAAATTCAAAACCGGGGAGTTGGACCTGATAACCGTGAGGGGGCAGGATTATCCTATTCTGAAACCCTTTGAGAAAAAGCATGATTTTACGATATATGAACTGGGGCCTTCCATGGGCTCTGAATTCATAACCTTCAACCAGAACATACAGTCGCCTTCTTCCATGCATAAAAAAGCATGGTTCAGGAACGCAAACTTCAGGAGAGCGGTGGCGCATTCAATAGACAAAGTAAGCATTTCAAAAAATGTTTACGGGGGTTTTGCGATACCTCAAGACGGGCCTCTGAACATTTCCTCGGGATTTTTCAACAATCCGCACATAAGAAAATACGGATACAACCTTGAGAAAGCGAGGGAACTGCTGAAACAGGAGGGATTTTACATTAAAAACGGAGCGCTGTTTGACAAAGAAAGCAACCCCGTGGAATTTACAGTCATTACAAACAGCAATAATTTTGAGAGGATACAGATTGCGAACGTCATACAGGACGATCTTAAGAAACTCGGCATGAAGGTAAACCTACTGCCCGTTGAATTCAACACCATGGTTACGCAGATAAGCGTCACAAAAAACTGGGAATCTGTTATAATAGGACTGACAGGAGGAATAGAGCCTCACGGCGGCAAAAACGTCTGGCACACGAACGGCCAGCTGCACCTGTGGAATATGGAGCCGGATGAAAAAAATATTTCCGGATGGGAAAAGAAAATCAACCTTATATTTGAAGAAGGGGTGAAACGTCTGGACCCTGCAGACAGGAAAAAGCTTTACGACGAGTGGCAGGAGATAACGGCCGAAGAACTTCCAATGATATACACGGC
>CAYOWY010000131.1:0-4078 GCA_964407805.1 uncultured bacterium
ACACGGATCCGCTCTCACAGCCGGCAATCACCCTGTTACCGTCCGACGACAGCTTCAGGTCGGTAATAAGACTGTCTGTTTCATAGCTCCACAAGAATTCATTCTCGGGCAGAAAGAGACTGTCGGGTATCTCCTTTCCCTGAAACTGAAGAGCGAATCTTTTAACAAGATTGCCGATATACATGCTTGACTGCGTTTTATATTCGTAATTTTCAAACCATATCTGTTTAATGGGGTCAAACACGTCAACGCGGAAAATGAAATAATTGTCTATAAGCGTAAGCGACGGCCTCAACAGATAATCGGCATTGAGTATTTTCCCGAACTTTGACAGTTCCTCCAGATACTGAAAATCCTCCTTTACCATCTTTTCTTCGGTCATAACCCTGTCAAAATCCTGCCTCTGTATGATATTGAAGTTCCTCATCCCGTTCGTTTCATCCACATAAATTTTCTGAAAATCGCTCTTGATAAAATCCTGAACGCCGCTGAAGAAAACGTCAAGAGACAGGATATTCGACTTCTTAAGCTTCATGTCTATGCCTTTCAGTTTCCCTGCTATCTGCCCCTGCGAAAATGCCGTTCCGTGGAAATTTTTGGATTCCACAACCCTGTAAATATTCTCGTAGACCATCCTCGCTTCCTGCAGTTTACCCTCTTTCTGGAGAATCTCCGCCATTTTGGCCATGTAGGAGGTATCGGGAATGATTGAATAAAGGAGGTATTTTTCATAATACCGGAGAGCGTCCTTTGTCTTTTTGTGCGAATACGCAAAATCGCCTATGATGCGGCAGAGATATGCATCTGGAGCCGCCTTTTTAAGATGCTTGAGCGCGTTTGTATCCTGCGGCCACCCCTTCGGCCAGCTGGAAGCGGCAAAAGGCCTTGTTTCCTCAACTTTTTTTTCCGCAAGCCCGAGATAATATTCGGCCTCCTTCAGTCTGCCCGCATTGTCCTCTCTGTTGGCCCTCTCTATATATGACCATACGTTGCGCGAAAAAACCGCGGACAAATCCCTGTTGCCGTCATACCACTCACCGCAGAATGCGGCGCCCGCCGCAAACAGAAGAAAAAATAAAACCGTGAATACTCTCTTTGTTCTTCCCATGTTACTCCTTGAAATTAAGTATGCCGAACTGTTCAGGGTTATCTATCCTGCCGCTCCACGAAGTTCCGGGTATATGCCCGGATTCTCTCTGGAAATTGATACTCCACATACCTCCCGCAGGGCTTTCGTAAACCTTCAGATCGCTTAAAGGTACGGACATTTCAACAATCCATCTTTTGCTTTCTTTGGACGCTTTCACTTTCCAGTCCGCAGTCCACGACCTCTGCGGTTCGTTGTCCGAGTACATCCTCCAGATATAGTAATACTCCACGTGCTGCTCGGGATGGACGACAAACTGATACCACTCTCTGAAAGAATTTGCAGGGTTGATTGAAACCGTGACAATATCACGCGATTCAAGATTGACTTTGGAAATATCCGGGTCGTCGCAGACAAGAAGAATGTAGAGATTTTTTTCGTCATATCCTACCGCCGCAGTCGCATGTACCGCGGACTTAATCCTGTCTCCTTCAACCTCTATGAACATGTCTGCCTTTTCGGTCATCTGCCAGAAAACGTCCTTGTCAGAGCCGTCTATTTCAACAGGCGTTTTCACCTTAAATGCGTTCATCCGCCTGGCGGTAACTTCATGTATGCCCAGTTTTTCAAAATGAATTTTCTCTCTCAAGGCTGGAATCCTGCTCCTGAAACTTGGGGGTATTTCCGCATCCGCAAGATAAATATTGGCTTCTGTCCTCACCGGCTCAACAGCTTCTTCGGACAGCCTTACAAGAAATTCAAGCCCTTTCTCCTCGCCGATGCGCGCAAGAGCCCATGCGCATACAAGTTTCACATCAAGTTCCGAGCCGGCAAGACGCCTCAACAGCAGAGGCGAGGTGGTTTTATCCTTCAAGAGCCCGAGCGTCTCGGCAGATGGTTTCTGGTACACAGGATTGTCGCTTTCAAGATACCTCACCGCAACCGGCAGACCGTCCTTTATCCCCATCTTTGCCAGCGACCGCGCGCAGATAACGTTAAATTCAGGGTCGGGATGCCTTAGTCCGTCCTTAAGAAGGGGCACCGCTTCCCTGTCCTTTATCTCACCGAGAGCAATCGCGGCAAGCTTCTTCATTTGGATATCCTGCTCTTTCATCAGATTTCTTGCGCTCCCCGCAAAAATCTTATCCGGGTTTTCTTTAACCATGGCAAGCATTTTCTGGCGCACTTCCGGATACTTTGACGAAGCCATTCCAAGGAGCAGTTCCGGCAGAGCCTTCGCGCCGGCAATACATTCCACCCTTTCCAGAGCAAATTTCCTGTCGTCCGCGGAAGGGCTGTTAAGCTTTTCCCTCAACCCCTTTACAGCCGAGCCGAGAATGCCCGACGATTCGCTTCTTACGCCGGGAGAAGCATCATATCTTTCAAAATATGTAACCGTCCGCAGGTAATCCTTATCATAAATATCCAGGTCCGACATCGACCTGACCGCCGCAAGCCTTACCGGCGCATCCGGTTCCTCAAGCTTCTGCATTATGAAACTCTTTACACTGCCGTCTCCCATTCTTCCGAGTATCCTTAACCCCGAAAGCCGCGCTTCAAGAGGAAAATTCTTATCTTCTATGAATCTCTGAAGTACAGGATAAAAAAGCGGGTCTTCTGTCTTTTCTATAAGCCCCGCCGCGTATTCTTTGACCTCGTCGGAAGAATCTGCGAGGCGCTCGGTAATCGCCGGATAGGAAACCGGATTCTTAAACTTCTCAAGGGCCCAGAGAGAATAAAGTCTGACAGTATCGTCTTTGTCGGTCAACCCTTTTATTATCCCCCCGATGCCTTCCTCCATCTGCAGGTTTACGAGAGTTTTAATGCTTTCTATCCTGACCTTGGTCGACTCGTCAACCAGAAGTCCTTCTATATCCCTGCCTCCGTCCTCGCTTCTGAACCTCTCAAGGGCCCACAGCGCCCTTATCTTTATTTCGTCGTTATCATCGGAGAGCATCTTCACAAAATGAGGAATCGCTCTTCTGTCTCCGGTTGCTTCCATAAGCCACAGGCTTCTTATTCTTATTTCGGTATTTTTACTCTTCAGGGAATCAAAAACGGGTTTAATTGTGCTTTCAGGAAATTTCTTGAACATTGCCCGCGCTTCATCTCTGCCCATCAGCGTCAGCATTGCCCACAGAAGCTTTTCCCTGACTTCATCCTTTGGATCAGACATATAACTCAACAGGTCGGGAAGCACGGTTTCGTCCCCGTACTTGCTCAACCCAACGGCAGCGTAATATCTTACCTGCCAGTAACTGTCCTTAATCGCGCGCTTGAAATCCGGAATTAAATTTCCTTCTCCGTATTTTGCCAGCCCCTGAACGCCGTAAAGGCGGACCTGCCAGTATTTGTCTTCGAGAGCGGTGCGGAAATATGGCGTACAGGTTGAATCGCCTATGGTCAGAAGTGCGTTTGCCGCCCTGCTCCTTATCTCTTCGTTCTTTTCTTCGCTCAATACGGCTCCGAGGTCGGGCAGGTAAACCTTGTCTTTCTTTTGCACGATACTGTCTATGATCTGCACCTTCTTCTGAAAAACTCCCGATTTGAGGCCTTCTTTTATTTCAATGCCGTCTCCGTACAGAGCGCCGACCGATAAAATAAGAAAACTTACAACCAGACTTAAGTTCCTCAATCCCGTTTTGTTAGTCATTTATCACCTGTTTTTTTAAAAAGCCCGGGAACCCTATATCCGCGACGATTATCTCGCCGCAATATTCAGGCCCTCTGTTTATGTAAAAACCTTTTTTGGCGAATCCAAAACTAACCGTAAGATTTCCTTTGACGGCATCGCCGAAAACAACGCCCTCGTCGGCATCCAGCCCTGACGGGATATCGGCGCAGACAACATATCCGCCGCTTTCGTTCACCGCGGCAACGGCAAGTGCCGGAACGCCTGATATCCGGCCTTTTAAGCCCGTGCCGAAAACGGCGTCAACGATAACATCCGCATCTTTCAAAAGTTTGCTTTCAAAATCACCGCTTCCGAAT
>CAYOWY010000132.1:0-237 GCA_964407805.1 uncultured bacterium
CTTTATATATTTATCCGGTACGTTGACGCCGGCGACGTTTTCATTCATAAATTTGGCCATGCCGGCAGATTTAAGAAGAACAATTCCGCCGAGAATGGGGACGCCGAATTTTGAGGCGGTCTTCATGAATTTCTCAAATGAGGGGATGTCGTAAACCGCCTGCGTCTGGAAGAACTTCGCTCCGGCAGAAATTTTTTTCTCCATTTTTATCAACTGTAGTTCCTGCGGTTCATAACC
>CAYOWY010000132.1:247-4073 GCA_964407805.1 uncultured bacterium
TTTCCCTTCCATCAGCCCGGAAGCAACCTTAAGCAGTGAAACGGCGTCAAGGTCAAAAACCGGTTTTGCCTGCGGATGGTCTCCAAGAACCGTGTGGTCGCCGGTAAGAGCAAGCACGTTTCTGATTCCAAGCACAGCCGCACTCAAAAGGTCTGACTGTAAGGCAAGACGGTTTCTGTCGCGGCAGGTCACCTGGAAAACGGGTTCAAGACCTTTCTCCACGAGCAGGCGGCAGGTGGCGAGAGAACCGAGACGCATAACGGAACTCTGGATGTCGGTAACATTGAAGGCGTCCGCCTTCCCTCTAAGGTGCTCCGCCTCTTCAATGTGCGGGAGAATATTGGTTCCTTTTGGGGGACCTATCTCGCTTGTTATTACGAACTTGCCGTTTTTGAGTTTTTCTTCAAGATTCATCTGTTTTTTTTCCCCCTTGTATTATAAGATGGTAATCTCTAATGTTTACAGCCGGCTCTTTCAATGATTCCTTATTCTCAATATCCTTCGCTCGCTGGTATATGAGAGCCCAGCCGCAATCCATATCCGGATTTACCTCGCATTTTCCGTCTTTCGTTCCTCCGCAGGGGCCGTTCAGGAGTCCCTTGGAACATGCCGTAAGCGGGCATATCCCGCCGGTAAGGTTCAGCCAGCATTCCCCGCACTGCTCGCAGTCGGCCTTCTGGGATGTTACGCCCTGAAAACCGTTGAGGTAATGCGTGTCGCAGCCCGGAAGAACTATCTTCCCCTGCATGAGTTTTGAAACGACCTGCACCCCTACCCCGCAGGAGAAAACCAGTATCGTATCCGCTTCCTTGATACGTCCGGCGAAATGTTCAAGATACCTGCCTGTGAACTCTTCCCTGCAAAGATAATCTATCCGCGCAACGCCGCTCGCCTCAATACCGGCCTCTTTCAGCAGATTGTCTATCTCCTGCTCGGGAAATTGGACTTCCCTGCATCCGAAACACTTGAAAACAAACGGCTTCCGGGTCTTGAGAATATCCAGTGTTTTTTCGCGTTCTTTAACTTTTGTTATCAGCATTTTTCTTCGCCTTTTTTATGAAGGACAGGAGGTCTATCTTTGAAGAGCAGATATATTGACAGCATCCGCATTCAATACAGTTTTTCACCTTGTATTCAACCGCTTTATCCCACATGGATTTTTTCCCGTAATAAGCATAATAATTTGGATGAAGCTCCATCGGACAAACATCCACGCACCTGCCGCACTTTATGCAGGTATTCTCTTCGGAAACCGCTATCGGGTGTTTCTTGAGAAGGAGAAGGCCCGTGGTTCCTTTTATAACGGCGGACTCAAATCCCGCCTGCACAACGCCCATCATTGGTCCCCCCATCTTAAGTTCATAATCCGCAGGAATACCTCCGGAAAAACAGGCGTTCTGAATATCCGCAAACGGAGTGCCTGTCCTGACATTGAAATTTCCGGATTTCACCGCATTATCACCGCCTACGGTAACAGCCCTTTCAATTAGCGGCATGCCTTCAAATACCGCCCTATATATTGAATACACTGTGCCCGCATTGAGAACGACAACTCCCGCGTCAAACGGAAGGCCTCCTTCAGGAACTTCCCTGTCAAGAAGCCTTTTTATGAGCATCTTCTCTGCACCCTGGGGATATTTTGTTTTTGGAGCGGCCATCTCCACATCTGTAAAATTTTCCTTATGGCGCATTATTGATTCCATAGCCTCTTTCTTGTTATCCTCTATGGCGAAAATGACCTTCTTTACGCAAAGAAGTTTCTGCACAACGCCAATCCCCTTAAGCAATTCAAGAGGATGTTCTATCATCAGCCGGTTGTCGGCGTTGAGATACGGTTCGCACTCACATCCGTTAATAATCAGGGTGTCAACAGGTTTCGGAGGGCAGAGCTTTACCGATGTGGGAAACATGGCGCCTCCAAGCCCGACAATCCCTTTATCCCTCAAGAATCCGGCAAGCTCGGAATTAGCAAGGTTCTCCCAGTTTGAAAGCGGTTTTACTGAAACGTCCGAAGTATCCAGCCCGTCATTCTCTATCACTATCGCCGGCTGGGGTTTTCCGGAAACGGGATGTACCCTGTCTTCTATCGCAATTACCTTTCCGCTTACGGAAGAATGCACCGGCGATGAAACAAAACCCGCGCTCTCCCCTATTTTCTGCCCGAATTTCACGGCATCTCCCGCTTTAACTACAGGCTTTGCGGGCAGTCCGGTATGCTGTGACAGGAAAATAAACACCTTTTTCGGCGCGGGAAAATTCTCAAGAGGCTTTGCCTCGGTCTCCTCTTTCCTTTCCAGGGGATGAACACCTCCGAAAAAACCTTCCCTGCGTTCTTCCCTGTTGGATGATTCCCTCTTCTGTTTCTCGTCAATTCGGAAAACGTCATAATGCCTGATTTCCACGGTATCGGCAAAACCCCTGTTTTGATTCTGCAGGCGTTTGTATATCTCAACCCATGCGCACGCAAGGTCCTTATTCACTTCGCACTTGCCATCCTTGTTGGCACCGCCGCACGGGCCGTTGACAAGGCTCTTTGCGCAGTCAACTATAGGGCATATCCCGCCGGTCTTTTCAAGGTAGCACTGTCCGCACGCGGCGCACTTTTCCTTTCCCAGCGCTATGCCGTGATAACCGGCGATGCTTGTGGCGTTTCCGCTCTGCGGGATTGAATCCGCGAGGGCAATCACCCTTCTCCCCTTGCCGGTGCATTCGGAAGCTGCAAACTGTATCCCCAGCCCGCATGATATGACGGCGACCGGCTCGCTGCCGCCCATGTTCTTAAGAATTTTTTCGGTAAGGTGGTTGTTGCAGAGGAAGTCCACGGACTCACATTTGATTATCCTGGTACCTGAATTCTCAAGCATCTTTTCAAGCAGGCCGCATTCAGGTTCATCGTCCGTTGTAAATTCTTTATAGCACTTCCGGCACCGCAATACGGATATTTCAGGGATTCCCTCAAGCATTTCCCGTATCTCTTTTTCGTCTTTCAGCCTGTATTTGGTGTAATCAATCACTGTTGTTTCGCCCATTTGGAGGCCCTCACCACGTTCCTTAAAAGAATCGCCGTTGTGACCGGACCCACTCCTCCGGGAACAGGCGTTATAAGTGATGCGTTCTCTTTCGCGGTTTCAAATTCAACGTCTCCGACAATCTTGTCCTCAACCCTGTTTATCCCCACGTCAACTACGACCGCTCCTTTCTTTATCCATCCGCCGGGTATGAGATTTGCCTTCCCGACCGCAACAATGAGGATGTCAGCGCGCTTAACGTGCTCCTCAAGCATCCCCGCCTTGCTGGTTCCTATGTGGCATATGGATACCGTGGCGAACTTGTCCACGAGAAGGAGCGCAACGGGCTTGCCCACGATATCGCTGTGTCCCACCATCACAACTTCTTTGCCATAAAGGTCTATCCCAGTAGAATCGACTATTTCCTTCACCGCAAGAGCGGTGCAGGGAGCGAGAAAGGGCTTGCCGTAAATAATCCAGCCCATGTTAGCGGGATTCACCCCTTCAACATCCTTGCGGGGGGCGATGGCAGCCTGAATCTTTCTCATATCCATTCCCTGCGGAAGCGGGAGCTGAAGAATGATGCCGGTAACCGAAGCTTCGCCGTTAAGCTTTTCTATCTCGGAAAGAAGCTGTTCTTCGGTAATATCAGCCGCAAGAGTTTTCAGCTCATAGAGAATGCCCGCTTTTTCACAGTTTTTCTTCTGCTGTTTAACGTATACCGCACTGGCGGCGTTCTCCCCTGCCTGAACCGCAACCAGTTTCGGCTCTATTCCCGAGTTCTTCAGAAGCGCCAGCTCCGCGGCAACCTCGCCTTT
>CAYOWY010000133.1:0-4070 GCA_964407805.1 uncultured bacterium
AATATATAGTTATTGACCATGTGGGAACGAGTATACATTGCGGCTTTTGCGGCAAGCGGGATTATTTCATTTGCACTGACCTTTCTGGCGGGCAAGGCGGCCGTCAGACTTAAGGTCGTGGATATCCCGTCCGAGAGAAAAATCCACCGTGAACCTACGCCTCTGCTCGGAGGGCTCGGGATTTATTTTTCTTTTCTCTTCACAATACTCGCCGGTATCTTCGTAGTAAAAAGCGGCTTAATCCCTGATTTTTTAAGAATTTACGTTCCAGGCATAAAGAGTACGCTGAAACAGGTTATCGTCGTTCTCATGGGAGGAGCTGTCGTTGTATCATTCGGACTGGTAGACGACATCAAATCACTGCGGGCCCTCCACAAGCTTATCCTGCAGATTGTCGCAGTTATCATCATATTCTCGGCCGGAATAAGAGTATCTTTTTTCCTGCCGGACGGATTGCAGTCGTTCATGATGACAGCCATGTGGTTTCTGTTGATGATGAACAGCTTTAACCTCATGGACAATATGGACGGCTTGAGTGCGGGAGTCGCTTTCATAAGCGGTTCTATTCTTTTTGTTTTTGCGGTGCAGATGGGACAGCTTTTCGTAGCAACGATACTTGCCGTCTTTCTCGGCAGTCTGCTGGGATTTTTAAAATATAATTTCCCGCCGGCAAAAATATTCATGGGTGAATGCGGAAGCAGTTTCATCGGATATTTCCTCGGGGCCACCGCAATTCTTCTGACTTTTTACCGCTATGACGAGAGCCAGTCTTTTCTGCCGATTTTCGCGCCTCTTGTCATTTTCGCGGTTCTCTTTTTTGATACTTTGTCGGTTATATGGATGCGAAGGAAAAGAAAACTGCCGATTTTCAAGGCGGATAAAAACCACCTTTCACACAGACTGGTAAGCCTGGGGATGACCAAGAAGCAGGCCGTCCTGTTCATCTATCTGCTTACACTTTGCACGGGCATAGGGGCCCTTCTGCTGGGAAGCCTGAACATCTTCGGGGGAATAATAATCCTTATGCAGGTGTTCATAATAATCATCATAGTCGGCATTCTTGAACTTGCGGGCAGAAACAGAGATTAAGGGAGACATCAATGGAAAGACGCGCATGGGTTGAAATAGACATTGACAGAATTAAGAGAAACATTGAGAAAATGAAAGAATACACGGGCAGAAAGTTCATGGCCTGCGTCAAAGCGGATTGTTACGGCATGGGAATGCGCGAGATATCAGGAAAAATTGAGAAAAACGTTGATTTTTTCGGAGTGGCTACAACTTCCGAAGCCGTTTCTCTAAGGGACTGCGGGATAAAAAAGCCCGTGCTGGTTCTCGGCCCCGTGCTCCCCGGAGACATTGAAACGCTGGTGTCCAGAGACATCAGAATCACCCTTTTTAGCGAGGAGCTTCTTAAAACGGCTGCTTCGGCCGCAAGAAAAACGGGAAAGAAAGCAATCGTGCACATAAAGATAGACACGGGACTTGGCAGGATAGGCATCAATCCGGAAAGAGCATGGAAATTTATAAGCATTGCCGCAGGAAAGGAAGAGATTGAAACTGAAGGGATATTCACGCATTTCGCCACCGCCGGATGGAAAAACAAGGAATACGCAGGAAGGCAGTTAACGCAATTTAAGGAAGTTTTGGATACCGTTTCATCCTGCCGTATTCCGGTTAAGCATATGGCGAATTCACCCGCTATACTCAACATCCCGGAAGCATACAGAAGTTTTGACATGATAAGAATAGGACTGTTAATGCTTGGCGTTTATCCGGAAAAACATTTCTATAAACGCCTGCCGCTTGAATGCGCGGTGAAAGGATTCTGCCGTGTCAACTTTATAAAAACTGTCCCGAAGGAAACCTTCATTAGCTACGGAATTACCTTTAAAACCGAGAAAGCGGCGACGAAAATCGCAACAGTCGGCATAGGATATGCAGACGGGCTGAAAAGACGGCTTTCAAACAAATTTCATTTTTCGTGGAAGGGACGGAAAGCAAGGATTTTGGGGAATATATGTATGGACCAGACCATTGCGGACATTACGGGCAAAAACATAAGGACAGGAGACATACTGCAGGTTTTCGGAGACAACTTTGAAATTGAAGACATGGCAGGCATCGTGCAAACCATACCCCAGGAAATACTCTGCGGGTTCGGAAGCGCCAGGATGCAGAAAATCTACCTGAACGGCGGGAGGAAATGAAGTGGCTGACAATTACAAAAATATTATTGAAAACCATCGCATAAAAACAGAGGCATATCTGGATAAAATACTTCCTCCCCCAGGAAGAAAGCCGGAAATTCTTCACGAGGCTATGCGATACGGTGTATTTTCCGGTGGCAAGAGACTTCGTCCCGTCATTGTTTTGATAACCGGGAAAATGTTCGGAGTAAAGGAAGAAAAAATAATGCCGGCCGCATGCGGGATTGAACTTATGCACAATTTTTCTCTGATACATGACGACCTTCCTGCGATGGACGACGACGATTTCAGGCGCGGAAAGCAGACCTGCCACAAAAAATTCGGAGAAGCGGCCGCAATACTTGCCGGAGACGCACTGCTGACTCTTGCCTTTGAGACTATTGCAAGAACAGGAAAATGCTCTCTTGTGAAAGAGGCCGCTGCGACGATAGGTTCCGAAGGGATGGCCGGCGGGCAGTCTCTGGATATTATATTTCAGGGCAAAGAATTGCCGAAAAGGTTAAAAGGGAAGATTGACGCGTTGAAAACAGGGAAGCTCTTCCAGCTCTGTTTTTCCGTCCCTTCTTTCTTTGTGGAAATTGACGGACAGGAAAAGAAGAAACTGTATGATATCGCCAGGAATTTCGGGATTGCGTTCCAGATAAGAGACGACATTGAAGACAACGAAGGCAGTACCTCCGATTTAAGGAAAAAGATGGATATGCTCTACCGCGGGATGAAAAAAGATGTGTCTTTTTTCGGAGACAGAGGTTCCTGCCTTTCGTTCCTTATTGACGGCCTGTATGAAATTTGACATATGCGGTGCGATATGTTAACATCAGTCATCTTTAAATCTGCTTTCCCAAATTCAATAAAGTCAGATACGGGAGGATTCAATGGCTCTTATAGAAACCAGGGACCTGTCAAAAATTTATACTCTTAGCAGCAAGAAAAGCGTGACAGCTCTTAACAAGATATCCATGTCTATAGAAGAGGGCGAAATTTTCGGCATACTCGGCCCCAACGGTTCCGGCAAAACAACCTGCTTAAAACTTCTTCTCGGCATTATTTTTCCTACGGAAGGCGAGATATCCATCATGGGAGATAACCAGTATTCTGTCATAACCAAGAAAAATATCGGCTTTCTTCCTGAAAATCCTTATTACTACGATTATCTTACCGGACCGGAAATTATGAAATTTTACGGAAAGCTTTTTGATATGTCCTCCGCCCAGATAAAGGAACGGACGGACAGCCTGCTTGAACTCGTAAACCTTGAGAATGCAAGAAACCTGTCCTTAAGGCATTACTCCAAAGGAATGCTTGAGAGAATCGGTCTGGCAGTGAGTCTTATTAACGACCCGAAAATACTGATTCTGGACGAACCGACCACCGGACTTGACCCCATAGGATGCAAAGAAACAAGGGATTTGCTGAAAAAACTGCATGACTCCGGAAAAACAATACTGCTGTCAAGCCATTTCCTCTCGGAAGTTGAGAGGGTTTGCAGCAGGATAGTAATTTTCCATAAAGGCAATCTGCTGACAACCGGAACGCTCGGAAGCCTGCTGGAGCAGTATAAAGCCGATAATCTTGAAGACCTTTTTGTAAAGGCGATTCAGAAATTTGACGCAGAAACGGGGCAAACCGAAGAAGACGAAGTGTTGAAAATCTAAGGAGAAAAACAATGAAGAAAGCATGGACTATAGCTCTGAACACCTTTCACGAGTCTTTAAGGAAGAAAACTTTTTATATACTGCTGGTTGTGGCGCTTGTGGTTATAGGCGCATCCAGATTCTTCTCGTTCCTCGCCGCTGAAGACGAGCTGAAAATGATAAAAGACGTAAGTTTCTCAACGATTGAGTTTTTCGGAGCGCTTAT
>CAYOWY010000134.1:0-4053 GCA_964407805.1 uncultured bacterium
TTGCATGGAGAAGGCATTTCCATAAAAACCCGGAACTCGGATTTGAAGAGTACAAAACTTCCGCAAAAGTCAGGAGTGTACTGAAAAAATACGGCATCCCGTTTGAGGTAAAGGCGAAAACAGGGGTGTTTGCGGGGATAACAGGGAAAGGGCGAATAACGATAGGTTTGAGAGCGGACATGGATGCTCTGCCGGTTGAGGAAGTCACCGGTCTTCCTTTCTCTTCCGTGAATGAGGGGATTATGCATGCCTGCGGCCACGACGGACACACCGCGGTTCTGCTCGGAACGGCAGGTGTATTGAAAAGACTGGAAAAATATCTGAATGTCAACGTGAAATTCATTTTCCAGCCTTCCGAGGAGAAACCTCCGGGAGGAGCTCCGCTGATGATTAAAGAGGGAGTTCTCAACGGCGTGGATTATCTCATGGGTTTTCATTTCTTCCCTAACCTTCCGCTCTATAAGGTATGGATAGGAAAAGGTCCTGTCCTTGCGAATACCGATTCCTTCCGCATAACGGTTAAGGGCAGGGGAGGGCACGGTTCCGCTCCGCATCTTGCGAAAGACCCTGTCGCATGCTCCGCTTCCCTTGTTGAGAACTTCCAGACGATAATCAGCAGGTGTCTTGACCCGATGGAAACGGGAGTTTTATCCGTATGCAGTATAAACGGAGGGAGCGCCTTCAATATAATACCCGAAACGGTTAAGCTTACGGGAACCGTCAGAACTTTTAATGATAAAGTCAGGAAGAAGATAATCGACGAGATGAACAGAAAAGTAAAAAAAATCTGCGAAAGCTTTGGCTGTAAAGGCGTGCTTGAGTACAGAAACTATTCTCCTTCTTGTCTCAACGACGCAAAGTTTTCAGAAAAGCTTAAATGCATGGCCTCCGCCATGCTGCCCGCCGGCAATATCGCCGATTACCATCCGATAATGGGCGGAGAGGATTTTGCTTTTTTTTCACATAAAGTCCCGTCCTCCTATTTTTTCATTGGCATAGGGGATAAATGCGGGTCTATCCACGGCGGCAATTTCACGCTTGACGAAAGCATACTTCCATACACTGTAAACCTCCTTTCCTCCCTTTTGCTGAACTTTACTCCGAACAGATAAAATGTTCGACATTCTTATACGAAACGGCACGGTGATAAACGGGACCGGTGTTTCCGTTACAGCTGACATAGGCATTGAAGGCGAGAAAATAACCGCCGTCGGGAAAATAAAACAGTCTGCAAAAAAACGCATAGATGCGTCCGGCATGTGCGTGTCGCCGGGTTTTATTGACTTCCACAGCCACAATGACCGCGCTATCCTTTGCAAGAACATCTTCCAGATAGCCAAGATAACCCAGGGCATTACCACCGAGGTAGTGGGAAACTGCGGGTTCTCTTCAGCTCCTTTGCCGGATAACAAAGAAGACAGGCTTCTTGAAAAGGACAGAAAAACACTGCTCGGACAACTGAAGGGAGTGCAAGAACCTTCCTTGTGGAAAGACTACGTAAATCTTCTTTCCTCAGGCCCGCTTGCAACAAACGTTATTCCCCTTGCCGGTCACGGCAATATAAGAATGCTGGCGATGGGAATTGAAGACAGACCTGCCCGCCCCGAAGAACTTTTACGTATGAAAAAAATTCTCACCGGCATAATGGAATCCGGAGGATGGGGAATGTCAACGGGGCTTGTATATCCTCCCGGCGTTTTTACTCCCGAAGAGGAACTCATTGAACTTTCTTCCGTTCTGAAGCGTTATGAAGGAATATACGCCTCCCACATCAGGGGGGAAGGTCCGACTCTCCTTCCTGCGGTAAAAGAGGTTTTATCCATAGGGAGAAAGGCTGGGATATCCGTGCAGGTTTCTCATCTGAAGGCGCCTGCGGACAGAGCGGATGCGATGCTGGAAATGCTTTATGAAGCGAGGGATAACGGCATAAACGTCAACTATGACCAGTATCCGTATGCTGCCTCTTCCACAACCGCCGGAATAATTCTGCCCGCATGGCTGTATGAAGGAGGGGAGGAAAAACTGTTAAGCCGGCTTTCCGACAGGTCGGAAAGAAGAAAAGCCCGGAAAGAGATAACGGCAAAGGGCAGTTTTTATTCTTTTCTCGGTCCGGAAAAGATACTTGTAAACCAGGTGAAGACTCTGAAAAACAGGAAGTATGAAGGCAGGACACTTCTTGAAATTGCAGAGGACAGGGGAACCGACCCCGTGGAAACTTTATTTGACCTCATCGTTGAAGAAAAATACTGTCCCGTTATGGTGTTTTTTTCCATGAGTGAAGAGTCCGTAAAAATTATAATGAAGGGAAGCATCGGTTTTGTCGGCACCGACGGCCTGCCCGGCAGGCGTCCGCATCCCCGACTGTGGGGGACGTTCCCCCGCATTCTCGGGAAATACGTGAGAGAGGAGAAAATTCTTTCCCTGGATGAAGTGGTTAATAAATTCAGCAGGGCACCTTCCGGAAAACTCGGACTTAAAGGCCGAGGAGAGATAAGGACGGGAAACTTCGCCGACATAGTTATATTTGACGCCGGCAAGGTGTCCGACAGGGCAACATATCAGAACCCGACACGCCGTTCCGGGGGCATTGATTATGTCATTGTAAACGGCATACCGGTCGTGGAAAAAGGCATGCTTACCGGCGCTTTTCCCGGTAAACTCCTGCTGAAGACATAAAATGGAATTTTTGACAGGCCCGGGATATCCGTTTAAACTGTTTTTGCAAGCCATTTCACAATCGCTTTTTCTGCAAGCAGTATGCAGAGGGGGTTCAATGGAAATCAGAAAGAAAATCAGGCTTATACCGAAAGCCGCAGGATATTTATTCCTTTCTGCAATTTACTTTTTCTTCTTCTCTCCTGGGATTTACGCCGGGGATAATGCCGCAGATATCCAGAAACAGGTGGAATCGGCAATCAGCTCGGTAAAACCGGCTCTTGTGAGAATCAGGGTTGTTAGCACGGATTACTATCAGGGTAGGGAGGAGGATTCGGAGGCTTTCGGCAGCGGTGTAATTATTAACAAAGAAGGGTATGTCGTAACCAATCACCATGTGGCAGGAAAGGCAAAGCGTATAACCTGCACACTTTCCGACAAAAGCGAAATAGAAGGCCGGCTTGTGGGTACCGACCCTCTCTCGGATATAGCTGTTATTCAGCTTATTCCCGGGGAGAAGAAGGATTTTCCGTTTGCCGGATTTGCGGATTCTTCAAAACTGAAGGTTGGGGACAGGGTGCTGGCGATGGGCAGTCCGTACGCTTTCTCCCAGTCGGTAACCATGGGAATAGTAAGTAACTTGAGCCTGGTAATGCCTCCGGCATCTTTTTACAAATTAACTATGGACGGAGAGGATGTAGGTTCTCTGGTGCGGTGGATAGGCCATGATGCGCCCATTTACGGAGGCAATTCAGGGGGTCCCCTGGTCAACATTGAGGGGAAAATCGTAGGAATCAATGAAATCAAGATGGGGCTGGGAGGCGCTATTCCCGGCAACCTTGTTCAGGACGTCGTAAACCAGATTATTGAAAAGGGCGAAGTTGTCCGCAGCTGGACGGGGTTGGAGGTACAGCCTCTTCTCAAATCTTCCGGCAGAGACGGCGGCGTGCTTATCAGCGGGGCTATTAAGGGTTCGCCTGCCGAGAAGGCGGGTTTCCTTTCGGGAGATGTCTTGTTGGAGTTTGACCGGAAGCCGGTAAGCGTCAGGTTCGACGAAGAAATTCCGCTTTTCAACCAGTATGTTGCCGGAATTGCTCCCGGCAAAGCGATAACCGCAGGCGTGTTACGCAATGGTAAAAAGATAACATTGAATCTTACGACGGAGAAACGGGAAGCCGCGCGTTTCAGGCCGCAGGAATTGAAGCAGTGGGGTTTTGTGGGGCGCAATATCTCGGCCTTGGCCGCCAGGGAGATGAAGAGGGACAGCCGCAACGGCATTCTTATTGCAGATGTGAGGCCCGGAGGGCCATGCGACTCGGCAAGGCCTCGAATCTCGCAGGGAGATATTATTACAGAAGTGAACGGAAAGTCAATGACAGGTATTGAAAGCCTCTCTGC
>CAYOWY010000135.1:0-2946 GCA_964407805.1 uncultured bacterium
CCTGCCTTGTCATAACGGACAAAAGCAGGAAACCGGACGGCATCGTACATCTCCACGACCTGCTTGGGAAAAAGGAGTTTAAAATTGAATACTGACGCCGTTAAGAACGCCGCAGAGATAACAATGGTCGTTACTGATATAGACGGGGTTCTTACCGACGGAAGAGTTTTTTTTCTTGACGGTGCATTAAGCCGTTTCTTTAATATCAAGGACGGCTTTGCATTTGTCATGCTGAAGCTTTCAGGGATAAAGACGGCGGTCATAAGCGGCAAGAGCTCCGCCGAATCAAAGAAGAGGCTTAAGGAACTGGGCGTGGATTATTATCTTGAAGGAGTGTCGGATAAGCTTGCTGCGATGGAAGAGATTATTGAGAAGTCAGGCATTGGGTGGGAAAATGTCTGTTACATTGGAGATGACCTGCCCGACTTGCCCGTGATGAAAAAGGCCGGGTTTTCGTCATCGCCTTCCGATGCCTGTACGGAAGTCAGGAATTCGGCTGACTATGTTTGCGGAAAGGAAGGCGGAAAAGGGGTTTTCAGGGAAACTGCCGAGGTTATCCTTAAGGAGAAAGGGATATGGGAAGAAATCCTGCAAAAATTCTTATCATCGTGATGATTTGCTTACTGGCGCAGGGATGTTCAAGGAAAAATGAACCGGGTGATAGTGCGGAAAAGCCGCAGGAAGAGATAACGGGTTTCAGCTTCAGGCAGTTTGCCGGGGACAGAATGAGTTTCACGCTTGAAGGAGAAAGCGCCGAAGTTTCTTCCGGCGGCAGAACGACTATAGCAGGTCCCGAGCTTTCATTTTCAACAGACACAGAGATAATAGAGATAAGCACGGGGAAAGAAGGAAAGGGCGAAGTCAGGATTGTCCCCGACGAGAAAAAAATTACCGCAGTTGTGATTACGGGAAACGTAAAGATTGTTTACAGGGATATAAAGACAGGAGCCGTCACGATGGAAGGCACCTGCAGGAAACTGACGTATCAGGACGGGGAAAAGACACTCGTAATGGAAGGGGAACCCGTAATAAAAAGGGGCAAAAGCGTTTTTTCAGGAGATACCGTCATCTACAGGTTTGATAAGAACACTCTTGAAATTAAAGGGAATGTAAATGCGCAGATACATACGGAAAAAAATCCTGATTAGTCTTCTCCTGCTCTCCTCCGCCGCTAATGCGGGAGATATTTCGGTCTGCCTCTGGCGGGGAAACAATCCCGACAGCGTTTGCAGCACATATAAAAAAAAGTATCCGGGCAAAATAAGCGTCGTACCGCATAAAGGACAGTTTTTGATTCTCAACACGCTTGATATTGAGGATTATCTTGCCGGCGTCCTTGCAAAGGAGATGGATTCTCTGTGGCCCGCAGAGGCATTGAAGGCGCAGGCCGTTGTTTCCCGCACGTTTGCTCTTTACACTGCGGAGGAAAATAAGGCGAAGAGTCTTCCGTACGACATTGAAAACTCCGTTTTTCACCAGGTATACGGCGCCACAGGCTGTGAAAGAATAATAGAAGCGGTGAAAGAAACGGAAGGGGAAATTCTGACTTATCAGGGAAATGCCGCACAGGTCTTTTTCCATTCCAGCTGCGGGGGCGGCACTTCAAAAACCCTGGACGTATGGGGAGGGACAAGGGACCACATTGACGCCGTTTCGTGTATTTATTGCGCCCAGTCACCGTATTATTCATGGGAGAAAACATTTACATTCGGTCAGCTTTCGCGGATATTCAGGCAGGCTGCGCCGGTTGAAAAAATAGAGATTGGAGAAACGGATGATTCCGGAAGAGTGACGCTTTTGAAGATTTTTTCAAAGGGTGGTAAAATATATAATTTAACGGGACATAAATTCCGCACTGAAGTCAACAACAGCGCTTCAAAGGTACTGTTCAACTGTCCGGACATAATTCCGAGCACCAGATTCAGGATTTTGCAGTCGGGCAATAAGATGGTATTTGAAGGGGAAGGTTACGGCCACGGTGTGGGAATGTGCCAGTGGGGCGCCAGGATAATGGCGGGAAAAGGATACAATTACATTCAGATACTCCAGTACTATTTTCCATCAATGGAAATAACCGTGCTGGAATAGTAGGAAATTAAAGGAGCAAAAGATGGATATACGGATTTATTCCGCTGTAGAGCTTGACAAGCATTTTGAGGAATACATAAAGGAAAAATTTGAACGGCTTGAAAAATTCATTTTTGACGAAGGAACCGCGGAATTTCATCTCAAGAAAGAAGGCTCGATGTTTATAAGTGAAATAAAAATACACTCAAAAAACAACGATATTTTCCTGAAGGAAGAAAATAACGACCTCAATAAAAGCGTTGAGATTCTTTTTGACAGGGCAAAGAGGCAGGTAACAAAACTGCATGACAAGATTGTGGACAGACCGTATCGATAAAGTTAAACGTGAATAGTGACGCTTTCTGTCATCCCTGCGGATAGTAAGCAGTGATCCAGAAAGAAGCGATAAAACGAAACCCCTCAACTTTTGTCATTGCGAGGAATGTTTCAAATGACGAAGCAATCTCAATAATAAGGCTGAGATTGCCGCGCCAGATGTCGGCTCGCAATGACAAAACGCGTCGGTTCTGGATAAAGGAGGAGAAGATGAAGATAACGGATTTTTTGAAAGAAGACTGCGTATTAATCGGGATAAAGAGCAAGGATAAAAAGGGAGCAATTTCCGAACTGCTGGAATTGCTCAAGGCAAAGAAACACATCAAAGACAGCCAGGATATCCTGGATAACGTTATGGAAAGAGAAAAGCTCGGTTCCACAGGCATAGGCCAGGGTATAGCCGTTCCGCATACCAAGACCGAACAGATTGAGGATCTTGTAGGAGCCGTGGGCATTTCCGACGACGGAGTCTCTTTTGACGCCCTTGACGGAGAACCGGTATATATAATTTTCCTGATGCTGGCTCCCTCAAAATCAATCGGA
>CAYOWY010000135.1:2956-4041 GCA_964407805.1 uncultured bacterium
GCCCGTCTTTTAAAGGACAAGACATTCCGGAACGCTCTGCGCAAGTCAACCTCGGCGTCAGAGGTGGCCAGAATCATAAGAGAAGACGAGGAAAAGCTGAATCTGGCTTCTTGAAAAGAACGAAAAATGAAACAGATAAGAGGGATAGGCGTCTCTTCAGGCGTTGCAATCGGAAAGGCGTGGATATGGAAAAATTCCCTTTTGAAAGAACCGGAATATACCATAGACGAATCTCTTGTGGAAGCCGAGATACAGCGGTTCAGGAAAGCATTGGAAGCGGCGGAGATTCAGATAAAGGAGATGCAGAAGAATTTTGAGAAAGAGGCGGGCAATCAGTATTCGGACATTTTTTCCTTCCACCTGGCTTTTCTGAAAGATGCAGTCTTGAGGAATGAAACCGAAAATATAATCAGGGATGAAAATGTAAACAGCGAAAGCGCTCTTACCAAAGTTATACAGAAATTAGGAAAAGAATTCAAGAAAAAAGAGACGGATTTTTTGAAAGACCGCAGGCGGGACCTGCTTGACGTGATTGAAAAGATAGTTCTTAACCTGCGCGGTTCCTCTTCCGCCAGAATCAAAACATTCAAGGACGAGATAATCGTCGCCCGAGATTTGTCTCCGAGCCAGACCGTTTCACTGGATAAAAACTGCGTTATACGCTTTGTTACCGAGATAGGCAGTGAGACTTCCCACGCTGCCATAATCGCAAAAGCGCTGGAGATACCGGCAGTTGTTGCGGAAAATGCGGTTTCAGAGATAAAAAACGGCGATGCCGTCATTATAGACGGAACCGCGGGGATTGTCATTGTGAATCCCGCGAAAGATGTTGTTGATAAATACAGAGGGAAAAAGAAAGAGATATTCAGGATTAAGGAAAGACTTCTCGGTTTAAAAAACCTTCCCTGCCAGACTGTCGACGGGAAAAAGGTGCATCTCCACGCGAACATAGAGCTTCCGGAAGAAGTTGAAACAGCAAAAAAATACGGAGCTGAAGGTATCGGCCTTTACAGGACGGAATATCTCTATCTGAACAGGAAAGACCTTCCTTCGGAAGAGGAGCAATTTCTCGCATATAAAAATGT
>CAYOWY010000136.1:0-4033 GCA_964407805.1 uncultured bacterium
CCCCGACTTCGACCTTGGCAAGGTCGCACTCTACCGCTGAGTTATTCCCGCGCAATTTATAATTATAACTTTTAACAGGCAATTGTCAAGCAAAAATTTGATAAAATGCATAATAATCGCTCATCTGTTGATAATCCTTAAAAAATCATCCGGCATTTCAGCTTTCAACTCCACCTTCCTGCCCGTGGAAGGGAGCGACAGGACTATCCTGCGCGAATGCAGAGCCGACCTGCCTATCAAATCCGATTTTACGCCGTACTTCAGGTCTCCTATTATAGGATATCCAAGATGCGCAAGGGTGAGCCTTATCTGGTGCGTCCTTCCGCTGACAGGTTTTGCTTTCACCAGAGTCAGTTCTCCGAGATATTTATCAACCTCAACAATAGTCAGCGCCTTTTTGCCGCGGAGATAGCCGACTTCCATTTTCATATGATTGTCTTTCTCGTGCGAAACGGTAAACTCAACTTCTCTCTTCTCCGGAGAAAACCTGCCTTTAACTATTGCGAGATATTCTTTCTCAACTTCGCGGTTTCGGAACTGACTGATAATATTTTCCCTCGCAGTATCCGTCCGTGCAAAAACAATCACGCCGGAGGTCTCCCTGTCAAGGCGGTGCACTACTCCGGGCCTCAACGGCAGGCCGGCGGAAGAAAGAGTTGTATGATACAGCAGGAAATTCACAAGAGTGCCTGTTAAGATTTTGTTCGTCGGATGGGTTATGACTCCGGCGGGCTTGTTAACCGCTACAATATCGACATCGCTGTATATTATCTCCAGATTCCCGGGTTCGGGATGAATTAAAGCCGCCTTGCCGCTGAATGAATCATCGTTGAAGGTTATTTCATCATTCTGTTGAAGCATACAGGAAGGAGCGGCAACTTTGCCGTTTACGAGTATTCTCCCGTCTTTCAAATACTCTTTTATTCTTTCTCTGGATACCCCGAGATGCTCTTTGAGATACCTATCAACCCTCTCCCTCCCGCTTTCATTCTCATAGATAAGTTTTCTCTCCACCTTTCCCTCTTAAAATTATGTGAGACGAAAAAGCATTTTACGCTTCACATCTTTCTTATTATTTCGGATGTGCCCTGCCGTGCGGTTTCTGAAGCGGGCGTCTGAAAGAGGAGCGGGCACGGATTACGTATTGTGTAAGAGCGACGAGAGAAGCCGAGAGCAGTCCGCCTCGCCGGGGCGGACAAACGTCCCGCCTGAAGAAAGCCGCACGGTTGGGCATCTTGATTACAACCGTTTTTTTGCAAGCCGGATTACTTTTTCTTGGATACGGACTTAATAAGGTCAGCCGCTATGAAGTTCCTCTGCATCTGGTTTGTGCCTTCGTATATCTGGGTTATCTTCGCATCCCTGAACATTTTTTCAACCGGATATTCCTTCATGTAGCCGTACCCGCCGAACACCTGAATTGCATCGGTCGTAACCTTCATCGCCACGTCGGACGCAAAAAGTTTGCACATCGCGGAATTTGCCGAATAGTTCTTTGCGCCCGCATCTATCATTTTCGCGGTCTGGTATATCAACGCCCTTGCCGCCTCAATCTGCGTTGCCATGTCGGCAAGGATATGCTGTACCGCCTGGAAAGAGCTTATCGGCTGGCCGAATTGCTTCCTCTGGTGCGAATATTCCAGCGCCGCTTCAAACGCCCCCTGCGCTATGCCGAGAGCCTGCGTAGCGACACCGGGCCTGCTCGCATCAAAGTTTTTAAGCGTTATTATGAATCCCATCCCCTCTTTCGCAAGCACGTTTTCGGCGGGAACTTTGCAGTTTTCAAATACCAGTTCCCTAGTTGCAGACGCTCTTATGCCAAGCTTATTCTCTTTCTTGCCGAAACCGAAACCCTCCATCCCCTTTTCCACGATAAACGCGGTCAATCCTCTCGGGCCCTTGGTCTTATCCGTGGCGGCAATGACAACGTATGTCTCCGCTTCCCCGCCGTTGGTTATCCACTGTTTTGTGCCGTTTAATACATAATAGTTCCCTTCCTTCTTCGCGGTGGTATTGAGCGTTGTTATGTCGCTTCCCGCCTCGGACTCGGTTACGCCGAAAGCGGCAATTTTTTCTCCGCTTGCAATGGAAGGGAGATATTTTTTCTTCTGCTGTTCATTCCCGAACAGAAGTATCGGGAAAGTGCCGAGCGCCGTGCCCGCATAGGACAGGGAAATACCGCCGCATACCTTACTCAATTCCTCAATCACAAGGCACAATTCAAAAATCCCGAACCCCATACCGCCGAATTCCTCGGGTATATACACTCCGAAAAGGTCTGACTTCGCAAGCGCCTTTACAACATCCCACGCAAATTCCTCTTTCTCGTCGCATTCCGCTCTGATGGGAAGTATCTTTTCAAGAGCTATCTTCCGCGCAAGCTCTTTCACCATATTCTGTTCGTCAGTAAGGAAATAATCCATAATAGACCCTCCGTTTTTTGGGAAATTATGCGGTGTATTTTTTGAGAACCAGCGTGATGTTATGCCCGCCGAATCCGAAAGAATTTGAAATTGCGGCGTTTATATCCTTTGAAACCGCTTTATTGGGAACATAATCAAGGTCGCAATCAGGATCGGGGAATTCATAATTTATGGTCGGCGGGATAATGCCTTCTTTTATTGAAAGGAGCGTAGCGATAAACTCAACGGCTCCCGATGCTCCCAGCAGATGCCCTATCATTGATTTTATGGAACTTACCTGTATTTGATAAGCCCTTTCACCGAAAACTTTTTTAATAGCCGCTGTTTCACCCTTGTCATTCAGGTCGGTGGAAGTTCCGTGTGCATTTATATAATCAATTTCTCCGGCGCTCATCCCCGCGCTTTCAAGTGCATATTTCATTGAGAGAGCCGCACCTCTGCCTTCCGGGTCAGGAGCGGTCATATGGTAAGCGTCGCAGCTCATGCCTGCGCCGATAAACTCCGCGTATATTTTGGAAGCATTCCTAGCAAGGGCATGTTCAAGCGTCTCCAGGACAACCATACCGGCTCCTTCCCCCATGACAAAGCCGTCTCTCTCTTTATCAAACGGCCTTGACGCCTTTTCCGGCGCATCATTCCTGGTGGAAAGCGCCCTCATGGAGCAGAACCCCGCAAGCCCGAGAGGCGTTATGCAGGATTCCGTACCTCCGGCAACGATGATGTCGGTCACCCCGTTCCTCATCATGTTAAGCGCTGTGCCGAGAGCGTGGGCTCCCGAAGCGCATGCGCTTACGGTTGCGAAATTAATTCCTTTTAATCCGAATTCTATGGAAACCTGTCCCCCCGCCATGTCCGGGATGAGCATCGGTATCAGGAAAGGAGATACGCGGGAAGGCCCGCCCTTAAGCAAAATGGCGTGCTGTTCCTCTATAACTCTCAAGCCGCCTATCCCCGCCCCTATGATGACGCCGGTCCGTTCCTTTTCCTCTTCGGATAAGATGATTCCGCTGTCCTTTATCGCTTCACCCGAAGACTTCATGGCATACTGGACAAACCTGTCCATCCTGCGCAGAGCCTTTGGATTAACTCCCTCCATCGCAAAGTCCTTGACCTCCGCACCTATCCTTGTCGGATAACCGGATGCGTCGAAAGACTTTATTGTTCCGGCCCCGCTCGCCCCGGCCTTCAGGTTATTCCATGCAGCCGGCGCGTCGTTACCGACAGGAGTCACCAGTCCTATGCCAGTTACCACAATTCTTTTCATAATTATTTTTTCTTCTCAATATAATCAACCGCATCCTTTACGGTTCTTATTTTTTCTGCATCTTCATCAGGGATATCTATGCTGAACTTCTCCTCAAATTCCATGACAAGTTCAACTGTATCCAGAGAATCGGCGCCGAGGTCGTCCACAAAAGACGCAGTCTCGGTAACCTCGGAAATCCCGACGCCTAATTTCTCCGAAATGATATTCCTTACACCTTCCATTATAGCGCTTCTTTCCATCGTTCCTCCTCCTTGTTTAACAACATTTTTTTCTTTATGTTAAATAACCATGCCGCCGTCTATCCTGAAAACCTGCCCGGTCACGTAATCGGCTTCCTTTGACG
>CAYOWY010000137.1:0-4018 GCA_964407805.1 uncultured bacterium
CGATAATACGGCTGATAAGATAGGGAAGGCATTCCTGAAATCTTACAGGAAGACCGGCTGCAATGCCGTTATACTCGGCATGCACGGGCTCTTCACCGTTGCGGAGAGTCCTGAAAAGAGCGCTTTTTATGCCTTGATGGCGGAATACTGCGCGGAGGTTTCCTATTATGCCATAACAATGGGCAAATGCGCAGGAAAGAAGGTGCGTCCGCTCAGCGAAGAAGAGATTGAGAAGTGGTATGGCCGGTATCACTCTGCCCGCTACGGTCAAAAGTAACCCTTCTTAATAGTCTCCCTCTCCCTTGAGGCGAGAGGGATGGGGTGAGGGTGAGATTTAAAGCGGGCGATACGCTTCCACTTCAAATGTGAAAAGCTATTCAAGGTTGGCGTGTCTTTTTGACATCTCTCCGAAGGATATCTTTTCTTTCCTGCGGTGATATTCCACAAAGGTCTCCAGGAAGATAAAGACCGACTGCTCAAAAAGCGAGTTGCCGAATTGCGCTGATTTTATAGCGGGTATGATTATTCTGTAATTCGAAATTTTCGCAAGAGGATTGTCCGGCGAGGATGTGATGCACGCTATCCCTGCTCCTGCCTTCCTTGATATCTCTGCCAGTTCAAGAAGCGATTTTCTGTCTCCCGAACATGAAACCAGAACCAGCAGGTCATGTTTGCGTACGGGAGGGCATATCGTTTCGCCTGCGGCGTAGCTTTCAATCCCGAGATGCCGAAGTCTCATTGCGAAACAACGGCCTGTGAGCCCGCTTCTGCCAGATCCCGCAACAAAAACTCTCTTTGCTTTTTTGAGAAGGCCGGATAACCGTTCGTTATATTTATCATCAAGGCTTTCCAGTACCCGGGCAATCTCGTTCATTATCGCATTTTTCATTTTTTCACCGGTTTCATATCCGGCCCCCACGGTTCAATGACCTTAACCTTCTTTCCCAGAACACGCAGGCAGTCTGGAAT
Organism: uncultured bacterium; assembly: GCA_964407805.1. GTDB lineage: Bacteria > Ratteibacteria > UBA8468 > B48-G9 > JAFGKM01 > JAFGKM01. The sequence goes on from CAYOWY010000137.1 coordinate 970, forward strand.
ATCCAGTTTCTCAAGAATGCCGCGCGGAAAATTTGCGGCAGGCCATGCGACTACCGGTTTCTGCGTCCATTCGTAAAACGATGAAGGAGCGTTTTTCAAGACCGTTTTTTTGATATCCTTGTTAAGTAATGCGGTAAAAAGCGCCAGTATCGCTCCCTGTCCCCTGCCGTATAGATATATTTCGCACGCACCCTCGTTTTCCAGCAGTTTCAAAACCTGCAGGATATCATGTACCCGCCTGCCCATGTAGCTCTGTCCCAGCATAAGGCCGTGTCCGTGGTACATGTAATCCTTGCCATACGGATGGAAGAATTCAATTGTCTCATCCGGCAGAGATTCCCCAAGCCCCCTTACATCCAGGCAGTAGAGCGGCCCTTTTTCTTTCAGTTTTTTCGCCAGAACGTCGTTTTCCATATCTTCTTCTGAGCTAAGGTGAGGCAGGTAAAGATGAACGGTTTTCTCAACATCCAGAGTGCCTGCATGGCTTTTTTCAACCAGATGCTTGCGCAGAATCACCCTTATATTCCTTTCGGTCTCAACCGCATAGCGCGCCGTTAAATTTTCTCCCGACCATACGGAAGGGATGGTGCGGTAATGCGGAACGGCTTTTGGAATATTGATGCTCAGGATTTTTCTAACCGCGGCGGTGATATCCATGTCGGAAATTTTCTTGCGGGATTGCGCAATTTTTTTCGCGTTTTCCGCGATTATTTCATACGCGGGCGCTGAGCCCTCCGGAACAACCTGTCCTTTTTTTGCCGCCCACAGGTTTTCGGGCTTTTCAACCAGTGAGGAAACATCTTTCCGTCCGGGTTTTAAACCCGTATGCCTGCAGAAAAATTCCACCATTTTTTTCTGGTCGTCAGGGAAATATCCGTGGATATTGTCGCCCATGAAAAGCTTGACGTTGTCTTCCGCCTTAAAAATTCGGTAGAAAGCTCTTATTTCTTCATATGCTTCCTTCAATCCGCGGCGGTCAAAGAAGTCGTATTTCTGACCGAGAAGGATAACCGGCTTCGGAGCTCTGGCGATAAAAAAATCCGCTTCTTCAAGCCCTGCCGCCAGTATACCCGGAGGGTATTGCTCACTGTCCGCCGGCAGTTCGTTTTCCAGATTTGCAAGGAATGTCGTGATAAAACATGAAGGAGCGGCCATCGTGAACCTGTCGTCCAGCGCCGACAGCCATGTTGACAAAGTCCCTCCTCCTGAATTGCCGGTCAGCCCCACATTTTTACTGTCAACCTCCGTTCTGCTTAAGAGATAGTCAAGCGCCCTTATTCCGTCCCATGCCCTCCATGCGCCGAAAAAGTCCCCCAAAAGCTCCATCTTTTTCCCCAGCATGTTGTGGGCGTAACAGCAGTTTTTCCGAAGATTTTCATCCTCCGGCATATTGAAATACTGGTCGCGCTCGCCTTGGCCCATGGGGTCGTACATGAAGACGACAAAGCCGGAATTTACAAGGCGCAGGCAGAATTCCTGATAGAGCGGATAACCTTTTCCTTCAATCGTGTGTCCGCAGGGAGCCAGAACTCCCGGAACTTGTTTTTTAATTCCCGAAGGTATATATAAATTTCCCGTGACAAGAAATCCGGGCCTGCTTTCAAAGATAACCTTCTCTATCCGGTAGCCGGGTTTTTCCAGAACCCCCGTGGTTCTTGCATTAAGCGGTGTTTTAACTTCCGGGAGAGGGAAAGCTTTCCGGATGGATGAAAGCGCATGGTTTATATATCTTTCAGCTTCTTTTCTTGTCCTGATTGCTTTTAATGTTTTCCTTCTTTCTTCACTGATTTCGCGCACAACATCTACATAGTAATCCTGAACCATGTGTCCATACCCGCGGTTAAATTCGTATTTCTGCGTTCCCATTGAGCCTCCGTTTGTTTTCAAGACACTTCCTATTCTACAACAAATCCGCCAATTTTTACAATCGGACGCAGTCTTGAGAGATTAACACGCTTAAACATTCAAATACTCCGATATTATCCCGTAGCAAATCCGCCGCTGTGATTTAAGTGAAATAACTTTTGCAGGTTTCTTGACAATAAGGTTGATAGTATGTATAATATGTATATACAAAAATGCGGAGGTGCGGAATGGATGCTCAGATGATAGTTAGGCTGGACGAGGAACTTAAGAACAGGTTTGCAAGAATTGTAAAGATGGAAGGCAAATCCCAGAGCGTAAAGACCCGTGAACTCATAAGGGAGTATGTTGAAAAAAACGACATGGAAGGCTATATTGAAGACCTCTGGAAAAGGATAGGTAATAAGGTCCAAAAACAATATTCCCTAAAAGACGTCCCGCGTGTCATTGCTGAAGTGCGTAAAGAAAAAAGAGGTAAAAAGTGAGAGTTGTGATTGACACCAATGTTTTTATTTCATCTTTTTTCGGAGGAAAACCGAAGCAGGTTGTGGACCTGTGGAGAAAAGGACGGATTGAACTGTGCCTTTCCCGGGAGATTCTGGATGAATATGTTGAGGTGACGGCAAGGTTCGGACTTAAACATGAAGAAGAAATTCTGGAATTGATGAATCTTTTCATCCGCGGATTTAACAGCGTATGGATGTTCAATCCGCCTCATTTAATGTTGGAGATGAAGGACCCTGACGACAAGAAATTCATGGAGTGCGCAGTTGCATGTGAAAGCAAGTATATAATCACCGGAGACGCTGAATTTAGAAAAATTGCTCAATATGGAAAAATCAAGATACTCCTTCCTGCGGAATTTCTTTGCCTTTGCGAATGAAAAAACTAAGCTGGGTGCAAAATAGATAAAAATACAACCATGGAGATTAAAATGAGTACAAGGACAGACACTGAGAAAACATTGAAGCATGTCCAGCCGGACAGGATACCGTACAACATAACCTTTACCATTCCGGCGCATGAAAAAACAGCAGCTTTTTACGGGAACCCCGATTTTGAATCCGGAATCGGGAATTGTTTTACTTTTCTCGGCGTGAGCAGAAAGAAAGAATGGACGGAGGCAGGCAAGGATATATGGGAGGATGAGTTCGGAGTGCGTTGGGACAGGTCCATAGATAAGGAT
>CAYOWY010000138.1:0-4017 GCA_964407805.1 uncultured bacterium
ACTTTATATACTGCTTATATGAAACATTTGAAGAAAATTTCTTTATATCTGCCGCGCATTCTCTGCTCCTGTTCTCCTCCGCCTTAATTTCTTTAATCAGACAGGTTTTTTCCCGGAAAGAGAGCTTGAAACTCCTCTCGTTTTCTCCCTGCAGGTTTGCCGAGAGGAGGGTTACATTTTTCTCACTGTGGTCTATCAGGAAAATGGTGTCGTAAAATCCCAGGCATATATCCGGCAGTTTCAAATCATCAATGCCTCTATCCGGCAATTTCTCAATCTGCCATCCGAGGTCATACGAAAAAAATCCAAGTGCACCGGGAGAAAAAAAGCCGGGATACGGACCGCTGTATTTCCCAAGCAGGCCGCCCAGCGCTTCAAAAGGATCACCGTAAAATTTCCTTTCACTTCCTTTTTCAAAAACAGTTATTCTCTTCCCTTTGCTCTTGAATACAAGAAACGGTTCAAAAGCAATAACCGAGTATTTCTGACTGCGGTCGCACAGGCAGGTATCCAGCCAGATAAAATGTTCTCTTTCTCTCAGAAGACGGAAAAGTCTTTCAGGCGGGACAAAAGGCAACTTCTCGGAAATAAATTCCTTCATTTGTCTGTTTTCTTTATCTTGTTCACCCTTCTCAGATGTCTTCCCTTCAAAAACGGAGTCTCAAGAAAAGTTTTCACCATCTCCAGCGCAAGCTCACTGCCCACAAGCCTTCCTCCGAGAGCAATGACATTGGCGTCATTATGCTCTCTTGCCAGGACTGCATCCTGCACCGTACAGCATCTTGCGGCGCGTACGCCCGCAAACTTGTTGGCTATTATGCTCATGCCTATCCCCGTTCCGCAAACAAGAACACCCATGGAAATTTCTTTTTTTTGGATCCCGACTGCAAGCTTTTCCGCATAATCGGGGTAATCCACGGATTTCTTTATATGAGTTCCGTAGTCAATAACGTCATACCCTTCCTTTTTCAACTGCTCTTTCAAAAATTCCTTCAGGTCAAAACCCGCATGGTCGCTTCCCACTCCCACTTTCATTGTATTCTCCTCCCTCTTTATCTCAAACGGATATGGTCTTTGCCGGTAATGTCCCAGATTGATGAGGACGTGCCCGGCAGAACTCCACCGTCTATAACGATATCCGCCATTTTTTTTATTGTATCCGGCATATCTTCTATACGGGAAGGTGTTTTACCGCCGGATATGTTTGCGCTTGTTGAAGCAAGTATGTCAAACCTCTCAATAAGGCACTGGAGAAAATCATGGTTCGGGATTCTGAACGCCGTTTTTCCTTCGCCGGAAGTGATGCGGCAAAGGTTTATTTTCGCCTTAAAAAGGAATGTTACGACTCCGGGCCAGGATTTCTCCAGAAGAGGCATCTTTTCAGGAAGTATCTCCGCAAACTTTTTAATCTTTTCTATCGTATTTACAAATGCTATGAGGGGCTTGCCCTCCGAACGTCCCTTTATGCCGTATATCCTGTCTTTTGCGCTGTCGTTCAATCCGTCGCAGACCAGGCCGTAAACTGTGTCAGTTGGAACGATTGCCACGCCGCCTTCACGCAATATTTTTTCAGTATCGGAAAGCAGTTTTTCTCTGTTGCTCTCATTCAGTTTTATAATGTTCACTATTTATTACTCTCACTGCTTTCCCCCCTCACCCTGTCCCTCTCCCCAAATGGTAGAGGGTAAGAAAGAAGAGGAGAGAAAAAAGTAAGGTCAGGTATCAAGGCCTATCTTGCACTTATGCAAAAGCTTCTCGTAAGACTTTCCTTCGTGTGATTTATAAAGAGCCGTCCTTTTGAGAAGTTCGTCAAAATCCACGCTGTGCGCATCAAAATCCGGCCCGTCCACACAGGCAAACTTAATCTCTTTGCCCACGGTTACCCTGCATCCGCCGCACATTCCCGTGCCGTCAACCATAATCGGATTTAAACTCGCTATTGTCTTTATCCCATGCTTCTTAGTCATGTCGCTCACCTTTTTCATCATGGGGATGGGGCCCGCTGTGAGGACATAATCAAGTTTATCTCTGTCTTCAATCAGGCCTGCCAGCACGTCGGTGGTAAAGCCCTTCCTTCCCTTGCTTCCGTCATCGGTGGCGATAATAACCTCATCGCTTATCTCCTCCATCTCTTTTTCCAGTATGAGAAGTTTTTCGTTCCTGGCGCCCATGACTGTGATGAGATAGTTTCCCTTCTCCTTGAACGCTTTCGCCATCCAGTAGACAAAAGCCGCACCGACGCCTCCCACGATAATGCACACCCTGCCGTATTTTTCTATCTCAACCGGATTGCCAAGGGGACCTACGACATTCAGTATATCATCGCCCTCTTTCAGCATCCCGAGCTTTCCCGTCGAAGTCCCGACTTCCTGGAAGATGAGAGTAATCGTACCCTTCTCAGCATCCGTACCCGCCACGGTAAGCGGTATCCGCTCTCCCTTCTCGTCAACCCTCAGTACGATGAACTGTCCGGGGAGGGCCTTTTTCGCTATAAGAGGCGCTTCCACCTCAATCTTTTTTATCTTTTCGCCCAGGATTTCTTTTTTAATTATTTTGTTCATTTCGGTTTTTCCCATTTCAGTAACTCCGTCACACTGCTCAACGTCCCCCCGTCCTTTATCTCCTTCCTTATCCTGTTCTCCCTTTCAAGAACGTCCATCGCCCTGTTGGCAATCTCAACCACTCTTTCTTTCGGTATGACGACAACCCCGTCGGAGTCTCCCGCAATCCAGTCGCCAGGAGATACGACGCATCCTCCTATTCGTAAAGGAACGTTTATCTCTCCCAGCCCTTTAGGCTCTCCCGCCGAAGGACATATCATTTTTGCGAAAACAGGCAGTTTCATCCTTCTTATATCTTCAGTATCCCTTACCCCTCCGTAAATAACAACGCCGGCAACCTTTTTTTTCAAACAGCTGTTGGTCGCCAGTTCTCCCCATACCGCAGGACCGACACCTCCGGCATCTATAACGATTATATCTCCCTCGCAAGCTATGTCTATTGCCTCAACGGGTTTCGCCCAGTCCCCGGGGTATGTTCTTACCGTTACCGCAGGTCCTGCCATTTTTACATCAGCTCGGAGAATAGAAACTACCTCGCGCATCCATCCCTGACGGTGCATGGCGTCGGATATATTTGACGTGGAAACCTGCAACAGAGTTTTTTTAACATTATCCAGAGAAGTCCGTTTGTAAAGACCTGTTTTTACCGCTTTCTTTTCCCTGACGGCTTTCTTTATAGCCTTGACAGATGCTTTGACATCTGCGGATTTTGTCACCGCGCCGCCTATGATAAGTATGGATGCGCCGGACTTCAGCGCTTCAACAATATTTTCAGAATTGAGCCCTCCCGCAATGGCAACGGGAATACTTACAGCGGAGGATATCTCTTTCAGCAGGCTAAAAGAAATGTCTCCCGTCATCTGCCTGTCTATAGGAATATGCACGCCTATGTAATGCACCCCTGTTTTTTCAACTTCCTTTGCCCTGCGCACGGTTGCCGCCCCTTCCATAAGGTCAACCATCACCTCTCCGCCGTAGTTCTTTGAAGCTTCCACGGCCTCTTTTATCGTCTGGTCTGAAGCATTGCCCAGAACCACGACAATATCTGCGCCGGCCTTGAAAGCCATCTCCGCCTCCGTCCTGCCGGTATCCATTATTTTCATGTCCGCAATGATTTTCTTCCCGGGAAATTCCTTCCTTAAAATGCGCAGGGCGTTGAGCCCTTCGGATTTCAGGAGAGGAGTGCCGGCTTCCACCCGGTCAATGCCTGCTGAAACGGCTTCGCGCGAAACCTTGAGCGCCCGTTTGATTTCAGTGAAATCAAGAGCGAGCTGTATTGCGGGAAACTCTTTCTTCATTATTTATCCCCGTTTTTCACGTTTCCGGCGCCCGGCTTTCTGTTGGCGGCCGTCTTGCGCCTGCATTTAACTATGCAGATTCTGTTTGTATCTTTCAATCTCTGATACTCCGCCCTGTCAACCATCTCGTCTATAAGATATGTTCCCATCTCTCCGAG
>CAYOWY010000139.1:0-4012 GCA_964407805.1 uncultured bacterium
AAGCAAAGATTGTAAGCGCCAAGGCGCAGATTGCACAGCTTTCCCTGCTTCTTGAAGAGATTATGGACGACACGGGCTATTATCCCGTATATCTAAGCCATCTGACATCTGCCGCACCGCCGCTTATGCAGGAAAGAGGGTGGGCAGGTCCGTATACAAGAGAAGTTCCTTTTGATCCTTGGGACTCTCCTTATTTTTACCAGATTCCGCCAACAACTCTTTTTACCTCTCCTCCTCTTCCGAGATCCTACGGCAAGCCCGATACTTATACGGATTCTTTTGAAACCAACCCCGGGAAAGGCATACTACGTATTGAAAACTACGGCATAACTTCCTGCGACATTACCCTGAACGGCGTCATTGTGGTATACGAATGGGAGTTGAGAAACAATCCACGGCCGCAGATAATAGAAAAAGAGATAGACCTTGTTCCGGGAAACAACGTTCTTGTCTGGGCGAGGAGTACGCCCGGCGATTTCCTGATAGTCAGCATTTCCTCCAACACAGTACCCACCAGAGAATTTTTCATACTCGGCAGTTATGCCATGGATAAAGACAAAGGCGGCATAGGGTGGGCAAAAGACATTGTGTGGATTTCAAATATATTCCCGAATTTTCAGAAATAAACACTATTCAGAACCTTCCTGCTATCCATTCTCCGGAGTAATGCGTCGCTATGATTACTATAAGCACTATCAGCAGATGTTCCCCTATTACCTTCATTGGCTTTTCTCCCTGTTGCTTTGCAAGCAGATAGCTGAACAGGAGAATAAGCGTGACGCCCCATAGAATGCTTGCCAGAACGGCATGGTCAAGGGAAAGGAAAATTACAGGGACAAGGAAGGACGCCGAGAAGATGAATTTGAAAAAGAAGGTTGAAAGAGTTGCGGCCCATATTTCCGAAGGAGTATGTTTGATTTCCGACTCTTCGGATATGTGGATTCCAAGGGCGTCGGAGAAAGCGTCGGCGATTGCGATTGTTAAAATCCCTCCGAGTATTATTGATTTTGACCGGGTTCCGGAATGAAGTCCGACAATTAACCCCAGTGTTGTGATAATACCGGAAGTAAGGCCGAAGCTGAATCCCGTTTTAAGCGGATGTTTTAAGCGTTTCATAATAAGATTTTAATACAAACAGCGCTGTCGGGCAAACGCATTTTGCACTCGTTTCAATTCGGGAGTATGATATAATACGATTTTAAAAAAAAGGGAGGAACACATGAAGATATCTGTTTATTCCTTGTCCTGTGCGGACAAGAACCCTGCGGAAGTTATAAAGCTTGCGGAAAAATACAACTGCGACGGGTTGGAGTGGTGGTGCAGGGAAAACGGGCATGTAGACATGGAAAACCTTCCGGCATCAGCCGGGGAGGTTGCGAAAATAATGGCCGACTCCCGTCTTGTGACAGCCGGCATCGCGCCCTATTTCAAGTATAACGAAACGAGGGACGCAATAGCGCGGATTTTTGAGGTTGCAAAGACGTTGAATACAAAGCTGATAAGATGCCACAGTTTTTCATTTCCCGGAGAGGCGTCCGTCGCCGAACTTATGGACAGGCAGATAAGATGGCTGGAGAAGGAAGTTTTGCCTTTAACAGAAGAATTTGACGTTCAACTGAACATTGAACAGCATCATAACATGATTTGCTGTACGCCCAATGCCTGCCTTCAGATGGTGGGGAAATTTCCTCCGGAACGGATAGGAATCATATATGACCCCGGTAATTCTCTCTTTGAAGGATTTACGAAAACAGGATACGCCTTGAGCGTAATGGGGAAATACATAAACCATGTCCATGTCAAATCGGCCCGCTATGTACAGGAAGGCGGAAGCGTGCCTTCCGGCAGAAAGTATCCCATGGAGTTCGGGGCACTTGAAAAAGGCGATCTGAACTGGGAGGAGATAATAAAGGAGCTTGACGGCATCGGCTATAAAGGTTTCCTCTCTTTGGAAGCGCTTGATGGAAGAGAGTCGGAAACCAAATTGAAAGAAGATATTCCTTTTCTGCAAAGCATCCTCAAGACGGTTAAGTGACAGGGGGGGTAAGATGATAGTTGCTACGGTTGAAATTCATGTCAGGGAAGACATGATTGAAGAATTTATAAAGGCGACGGTTGAAAACCACAGGGAATCGGTCAAAGAGCAGGGAAATCTCCGGTTTGATATTCTTCAGAGCATTGACGACCCTTCCCGTTTTACCCTTTACGAGGCCTATGAGACGGAAGAATCCTCTGCCGCCCACAAGAAAACGCCGCATTACCTTAAATGGCGGGAAACCGCCGTGGACATGATGGCTGCGCCGCGAAAAGGTACCGCCCACAGAGTTATAGCCCCGCAGGACAAGTCAATGTGGCGTTGATTTTATATCGGCATATTGCACAAATGAAAAAGAAACTGAAGCGAAAACGAATTATCGGCATAACGTTCTTCCTGTTTCTTCTTTCTCTTTCGGCTGTTTCCATTATTTATTATTACAGGGATATTATTTTCGGCCCGCCGGTACTGTTCTGGGAAGACGATTACATTAAAATCAACCTTTATCCGCAACAGTATAATGCGGCAGCGGTGTTTACATTAGACGATATCTACAAGCTTACGGAGTCTGAAAAAATATACCGTGTCGCCGAAATTCTCGATAAATACGATTTCAAGGGTGTATTTTTTGTCATTCCGAATTTTAGAGGACGATACAAGCTGGGCATGAATGATGCCGTGACCGGTACGCTGTTGGAAATGGAAGCCAGGGGGCATGAAATAGCCCAGCACGGCTTAACGCATTCTATCCCCAGGCGAAAACCGAAGATTGTCAACCACGCAAGAGAGTTTACGGATTTGCCTTACGGTGAACAGAAGCGCAGGATATATGTCGGAAAAAGAATACTTGAAGAAGCGGGTCTCCATGTTAACGGGTTCAGAGCGCCGGCTTTCAGCGCGAACAGAAACACTCTGAAAATTCTGGATCAAATGGATTTCCTTTACGGATCAAACGCAGGACTCTATCCGCCCCCATACATGCTTGCCAATAAGTTTTTCGTGGAATCCATATATTACCCTTATCATCCCGCAGACCTGAATCTGCTGGAGTTCGCAAGCCACGGAGATCTTTTCAGGACACATTTCAATCCAAAAAACTTTCATCTCATAAAACACCGCTTTGAAAAAGTATACAAGAGAAACGGAGTCTTTATTTTGTATTCCCACATAGAGCCGTTAAACACTGCAAGGTCAATGCGGCTGCTGGAAGAAAGCCTGGAATACATTAACGAAAAAAATGTCTGGAAGCCCACATTGACACAGCTTGCCCTATGGTGGAAAGCAAGAGAATCCTTATATGCCAGCACGGATTTGGAAAATGACGTTTTGATGATAACGCTGGAGAAAGGCAATGAGCTTGAAATGGAGAACCTCACTATTTCATTCAAGAAAACAAAAGCGAAGAGATACCGTATAGTTAATGGAGACGGACATCTTATCAGGGAAGGCTTTATTGAGGAGAAATTCGTCACTTTGGATTATTAACTCATGCTTATAAGAAAGTATGAAGCCGCAAAAGACAGAAATGCTATTAGAGAGATTTGCTGCGATACTGCATTTATGGGCAATCCTGTAGAATCTTTTTTTGGCGACAGGGAAATTACAGCCGATATACTCACCGTTTATTATACTGATTACGAACCGGAATCAATTTTCATCGCTGAATCGGACAATATTCCTGTCGGATATATAACCGGATGCAAAAAAACGCGCAGGCAAAAAAGAACCTTTCTTGAAAGGATTCTGCCGAGCGTGATAATGAAATCATTCATACGCAGGACTCTTGTGGACAGAAAATCACTTGTCTTCTGCCTCTCTTGCATAAAGGCATTGATAAGAGGGGAGTTCTCAAGTCGGGATTTTTCCATGGAGTTTCCTGCAGTATTGCACATAAACGTTAAAAACGGATACAGGGATATGGGTGTATATCTTTTGCCCTTTTGGCACAAACTTGCCCCAAACCTAACTTGCACTTTT
>CAYOWY010000140.1:0-2599 GCA_964407805.1 uncultured bacterium
GAAAAGTCATGGGTTATAGATACCTTCCCATGCTACGGGAGAAGTTGCGGCAGGAGCTTAATCTGGAGATAAAAACAGAGTCGATTGTACAGCAAGAAATCAACGAAAATTTGGTGGAGGTAGGAGTCTAAAATGAACAGGGGGTTGACCGAATTTCAACTAAATTTGACATACCATGATGATGGATATGCGTAGTATCGGAATTGAATCCTATCCGTAACTGCTGCGCTTTTTCAAAAGCCGGAGAGAAATAAAGAATCCCTTATTCATCTGATACTTCAAGTAGGGATATCGTAATGGCTTTTCTCGGGAAAAACTTGCTTAGAATGCCGGTTATGACCATCCCGTCATAAAAGAAGATGAACCCTGCCGTCAAAAGGCCTGCAAGCCAGTTCATAAGCAAAAACAATATTATTATAGATACGGCGAGAAGAGATATTATTGCCGCATAAACAACTGTGTATTCTTTTATGACCATAAAGATTTTTTCAAGAATTTTCCGCGGTTTAAACGCCTTTTTCAAGTCTTTATCCTCCAGATACAGGCAGACTGCGAAAGGAAGGAGATAAAGTGCTATCAGAAGAAGTAAAGTGCCTATAATATTCAAAACCTGGCTTCTTAAGTAAAATAAAGAGAGAAATCTTCCTTCAGAAAGGGTTACCATAAAGCGGCCGCTTAAAAACAGCAATAAAACAGGGATAACGACGTAGGAGAGGCATATTAACGTCACGAAAGCCCCTTTTATGAAGAGATTCTTAATATTTTCATCCCACTTGACGGATGACTTTTTCTGTTCAATGTTTTTTTGGAGTTTTGTGCCGAGGAAGCCCATGGAGATGAAATTGACCACGGGGATTAACGTTAAAACGCCTCCTATTAAAAGATTGATTAAATTTTCCTGCGTCTTTACAGGTTCTTTGAACGCATCAATTATTTTCTTTTTCATTTATCCCGCTTGCCCCGTTTTTTTTACGGGGAACTCTCCTTTGATATTTTTCAATGTGAGGGATTTTGATTTATCGTTTTCTTCCCCTTTTTGTTTTTCCCTATACGCTATACGGTTCCTTTCATTACTTCCCTCATTTCCATGACCGCATTTTCAATGCCGGTGAAAACCGCCCTGCCGATAATGCTGTATCCGATATTCAGTTCCTCAATACCTTTTATCCCGCATATTGCAGGAGTGTTTTTATAATCCAGACCATGCCCCGCATTTACCCGCAAATTCATGGATAATGCATATTTTACGGCATCCGATATTTTTTTCAGTTCGCGCTGAATCTCATCTTCTTTTTTCGCATCCGCATACCGACCGGTATGAATTTCTATGAAACCGGCTCCGGTTTTCTTGCTTGCCTCTATCTGTTTTTTATCAGGCTCGATAAAAAGGCTGGTTCGTATCCCGTTTTTTGCAAACATTTTTACATTTGCCCGTATTTTTTCAAAATTCTTAATTACGTCCAGGCCTCCTTCCGTAGTAAGCTCCTCACGTTTTTCAGGCACGAGCGTTACCTGATAAGGCTTTACGTCAAGCGCGACCTTCACTATTTCATCCGACAGCGCCATCTCAAGGTTGAGATACGTTTTAACCGCCTGTTTGAGCACATAAACGTCTCTGTCCTGGATATGCCTTCTGTCTTCCCTCAAATGGCAAACGATTGAATCGCATCCCGCAAGTTCGCACAGTACCGCGGCACATACAGGGTCGGGGACCTCTCCCCTCCTCGCCTGTCTTACCGTTGCCACATGGTCAATATTTATCCCGAGTTTTATCATTTTATCTCCCTACGCTACATGCTAAACGCTCCCTTTTCTTTCAAATCACTTCACGGAGAGCGTTCATCAGCGCGGCGTTTTCCGGAGGCGTGCCGATGGTAATCCTTGCATATCCCGTTCCCATGCCCTCCATGTTTCTGATAATTATGCCTTTCTTTTCAAGATTGTTTATTATCTCTGCGGCGCTTATCTTGAATCTGCAAAGTATAAAATTGGCCTCCGTCGGAATATACTCTATGCCGGATTTTTTAAGCTCGCCGTAGAGAAAACGCTTGCCTTCCGTATTGTTTTTAAAGGATTTTTTCACGTAATCTTTGTCGTCTAGAGCCGCCATGGCGGCCTCCTGCGCAGGTATTGTCGTATTGAAAGGAGGCCTTATTCTCTCCATAAATCCGGTAATATCGCTTTTCGCAATTCCGTAGCCTATTCTCAAGCCCGCAAGCCCGTAAATCTTTGAAAACGTCCTTGCTATAACGATGTTTTTATCCCCGAAGTACGGAAAAGCCGTGCCTGCATTTTCATTTTCCACGTATTCATTATAAGCCTCGTCGGAGATGATAAGTATCCCGTCCGGAACCTTAGCTATGAAGTCTTCCAGCTGTTTTTTGTAAATAACCGTGCCTGTCGGGTTATTCGGATTGCAAAGGATGATAACCTTTGTTTTTCCCGTTATCTTGTCAAGGAACATATCCATGTCGTAGGAAAAATCGCTTTTAAGGGGAATTTCAACGGGCACGGCCCCCGTTTTATAAGCAAGTATTCTGTAAATAAGGAAAGACGGAGTAGGGTAAGATATGTAGCTAGGCGTAAGTCCTGTTCCTTC
>CAYOWY010000140.1:2609-3983 GCA_964407805.1 uncultured bacterium
CGGAGTAGGGTAAATCACCTCTTTCCCCTGGTTTATGCAAATCTCCATCGCCATTGAAATTATCTCGCTGGAGCCGCTCCCGAGTATGATGTTGGCCGGTGAAACACTCAGCGTTTCTGCAAGCTTTTTTGTAAGATAATATCCCGAACTTTCCGGATACCGAGATATTTTTCCGGCGCAGTTCCTGACCACTGCCGCCGCTTTCGGGGATGGGCCCATGGGATTTTCGTTGGACGCCAGTTTTATGATTTTTTCAATGTCCAGTCCGTACGCCCTCTGCAGTTCCTCTATGGGTTTCCCCGGAACGTACGGCGCAATCCTCTTAATTCCCTCCCTGACGTTTTTCCCCGTATTCTTATCCATATTTCAATCCTGTTTTTATCTTCGTCTCGTTAATTGTTGCGAGCGCTGTTTTTCTCGCTTTTTCCGCTCCCGCATTGAGTATGTTCCACAAGGCTTTCCTGTCTTTTGCCAGGGTATGCCTTCTATCCCGTATCTCTCTAAGGTAAAGGGCGAGCGCCTCCCCAATTTCTTTTTTGCAATCAGTGCACCCTATGACCGCACCCTTGCAGTCCTTTTCAATCCGCCCTGCCCTTCCAGCGTTGAAAAGTTTATGGTAACTGAATACGGGACAGGTTTTCGGATGCCCGGGGTCTTTTTTATATATTCTTTTAGGGTCGGTGAACATCCTGCCTGTTTTCTCCCTGATTGTTTCCGGAGTATCCTTAAGATAGATGCAGTTATCGTAAGACTTGCTCATCTTTCTGTTGTCCGTCCCCGGGATTTTAGGCGTTTCCGTCAACAGTACTTCCGGCACGGGGAAAGTCTCTCCGTAAATATGGTTGAACCTTTTGGCTATCTCCCGTGTCAACTCTACATGAGGAGCCTGGTCTATTCCTATGGGAACGTATTTCGCCTTGTATATAAGGATATCCGCCGCCTGAAGAACCGGATAGCCCAGGAACCCGTAAGTGTTCAGGTCCTTTGCTATGAGTTGTTTTTTCTGTTCCTTGTAAACAGGGTTTCTTTCAAGCCAAGGCGTTGGAACTATCATTGAAAAAATCAGGTGCAGTTCGGCGTGCTCCGGGACCATGGACTGCACGAATATCGTGGATTTTTCCGGATCGAGCCCTGCGGCTATAAAATCCATAGCCACCTCTTCCGCATAGTTTTTCACGTTGCCCATGGAAGCGTATTCCGTACTCAAGGCGTGGTAATCGGCTATCATGTAAAAGCAGTTATACCCTTCATCCTGAAGTTTTTTCCAGTTCGCGAGCGCTCCGAAAAGGTGTCCTACGTGCAGCGGCCCCGTCGGTCTCATTCCGCTTAATATCGTCCTGTTCATAATTGGTTAACTCCTGAAGTTCATAACTT
>CAYOWY010000141.1:0-3951 GCA_964407805.1 uncultured bacterium
AAGAGACAGGAATAATAATATTGACAGGTGTGAATTTTCAAGTATAATATGTTTATTATGGATACACATTCATATTATTCAAGGCATATCAAGAACGCTTCAGGCAGGAATTTCCTGCGCCATTTCCTCTGTTGGTGACGCTGTCTCCATTTTACCGCTTCTTTTATTTTTCACTTTTTTTATTTTTTTTCAGCAAAAGGAGATAGCAAAAATGAAAGAAATATTCAATAAACTGCTTGAGAAAAAAGCACTTTCCGAAGAAGAAAGCTACGATACGTTCAAAGGCATAATGGAAGAAAGTATTACTCCCGTCCAGGCGGCTTCTTTTCTCACATTGCTTAAGATAAAGGGCGAACAGCCTTCTGAAATAAGCGGCGCGGCTTTTGAGAGACAAGGCAACAAGGATAAATACAAAAACCGGCACGGTTGTCTGCGACACGTGTGGAACCGGAGGCGACAATTCGGGCACTTTCAATATATCCACCTGCACCTCAATACTCGGTTTTGCATGCGGGCTGGTTGTAGCCAAGCACGGAAACAGGTCCGTGACAAGCAGGTGCGGAAGCGCCGACGTGCTTGAAGCCGTCGGGTACAAGATAGACCTGCCGCCGGAGAAGAGCGGAACGCTTCTGGACCGCCACGGATTCGCTTTTCTTTTTGCCCCCCTGTACCACAAGGCAATGAAGAATGTCGCTCCTGTCAGAAAAGAGCTAGGATTCAGGACGATATTCAACATCATAGGTCCCCTCTGCAACCCGGCAGGCTCTACTGTACAGATAATGGGGGTATGCGACTATAACCTCCTGGGCGTCATCCCTTCCGTGTTCAGGGCTCTCGGAATAAGAGGATACGTTTTCCACTCGGAAGATGGAATTGACGAGATTTCCCTCACAGGCAGGACTTATGTCTCAGAGGTGTCGGAGAACCGGATAGAGGAGTTCGAGATATATCCCCAGGATTTCGGGTTCAAAAAGTGCTCGTTGAAAGATCTTCTGGGGGGAGAAACGGCGGAAAATGCCGATATCATGCTGTCCATTCTCAGGAACAGGGAAAAAGGGGCGAAGAGGGACGTTGTTCTGTTAAACACCGCTTTCCTGCTCAAGGCCGCCGGCAGGGCCGGGAGTATCAAGGAAGGTCTCGAAATAGGTTCGGAGATTCTTTCAAACGGCACGGCATACAGGAAATTTGAAGAGCTTCTCGAGGAGATGGAGAGATAAAGGAGCCCCTTAATAGAACCATTTTCAGGGTGACAAAAGATAGGAAAACCGGCAGTCATCGATGGAATGAACATTTGCAGCTGTGTCCCGTATAGGCGCCCGGGATAAACCCCGAAAAAACCCGGGGCAAGTCCCGGAGAGGTCCGGGATAAACGATTTATCCCGTATGACGGGACAAGTCACACGGCATTTAAATAGTCGCATAAATGCGACCGCTACAGTAAAACATGAAACAAGAAGAATGACAAAGCAGTTCTGCAAAAATAGCCAAGAAGGATAGTCAAAATGGTACTTGAAAAGATACTGGCAGAAAAAAGAGAGTATGTGGAGAGAATAAGAAAGTTATTCCCCGGAGAAAAACGGAAGAAATCGTTTTCCCGCAAGGTTGTCAGCCTGAAAAACATTCTTGACAGGGAAAGATTTTCCGCGATAGCCGAGATTAAGCGTTCGTCCCCATCGGCAGGCAGGATAAGGGAAAACATCGATACGGGAAAAACAGCCGTGGAATACAGGGACAGCGGAGCAGCCGCCGTTTCCATTCTCACGTGCGAACCTCTTTTTAACGGCAGCATGAAAGATTTGAAGGACGCAAGAAACTCCGTGGATATCCCTCTTCTCATGAAAGATTTTATCATCGACGAGAGCCAGATTTACGAAGGCAGGCTGTACGGAGCAGATGCAATTCTTCTCATAATGAGAATCCTTGACGACAGTGATTTTGTAAAGCTTGCCGGATACGCGGAATCCGTTAATCTTGATATCCTGGTAGAGGTGCACTCCAGAGGGGAACTGGAAAGAGCGTTGCGCCTTGTGGAAAACTGGAATAAAAAGATACTGGGCATCAACAACCGCAACCTCGAAACCCTTGAAACGGATTTAAAAGCAACGGCGGACTTGATGAAATTCGTACGGGAGTATAAAATAACTGCTATAAGCGAAAGCGGCATCAGGACAAGAGAGGATGTTTTGAAGGTCAGGCATACCGGGGTGAAAGGAATACTTGTGGGAGAATCTCTTCTAAAATCCGGAAGTCCCGGCGAAAACCTGAAAAACCTTTTATGTTAGTTCATATGGTAAAAATAAAGATATGCGGGTTCACCAGAAAGAAGGATATAGACGATGCGGTTGAACTCGGCATCGGGATTCTGGGAATAAATTTTTTCCCGCCAAGTCCGCGGTTCGTTAAAACCAGGGAAGCTGAAAGACTGCTTGACGGGCTGCCTGAAGGCATCCTGAAAGTAGGCGTTTTTGTCAATCCCGAAGAAAAGTTTCTTTTCGAGACAGCGAAGGTTCTCAAGCTTGACGGAATCCAGATGCACGGCAACGAACCTCCCTGGCTCGTGAAAAAAGTCAGAGAAAAGTTTTCTCCGGAAAAATTTGTAATAAAAGCCGTGAGAGTCAGAGAAGGTGAGACGCTTGAGAAAATGAGGGTGTACAAGCCGGACTATTTCCTTCTTGACTCCTACGATGAGCTGCTTTTCGGGGGGACGGGGAAAAAGATAAATTACGGGAGTCTCAACAAAATCAATCTCGAATGGGACAGGATTTTTCTTGCCGGGGGAATAACGCCTGAAAACGTTAAGGAAATACTGGGAAGATACAGACCCTACGGAATAGACGTCGCTTCAGGCGTGGAAATGGCGCCGGGCATAAAAGACAGGGAAAGAATGGAATTGCTTATTAAAAACATAAAGGAAATCAATGACAATGCTGCCTGACAAAAACGGAAAATTCGGCGAATTCGGAGGCATGTTCGCGCCCGAGATACTCATGCCCATAATTGAAGAGCTGGACAGAAATTACACCGAGATATCGCGGGATAAGAGTTTCAGGAAACAACTTGCATCCCTTCTTGCGGATTATGCGGGACGCCCAACGCCCCTCTATCTGGCGGAAAATTTAAGCAGGCATGCCGGATGCAGAACCTACCTGAAAAGGGAAGACCTCGCCTTTACCGGCGCGCATAAGATAAACAATACCCTGGGACAGGTTCTCCTCGCAAAAACCATGGGCAAGAAAAGGATTATAGCGGAAACCGGCGCGGGACAGCACGGGGTGGCCACAGCGACTGTCGCCGCCCTTATGAACATGGAATGCGTTGTTTACATGGGAGAAGTCGACTGCGAAAGACAGAAAATAAATGTTTACAGGATGAAGCTCCTCGGAGCAAAGGTTATTCCCGTAAGCTCGGGAAGCAAGACCCTGAAGGATGCCATAAATGAAGCCATAAGAGACTGGATAACGAATTTCAGAGACACCCATTACGTAATAGGTTCGGTTGTGGGTTTTCACCCCTATCCTCGCATGGTAAGGGACTTCCAGACCGTGATAGGCGAGGAAACGAAAAAACAGATTCTCAAGAAGGAAAAAAGGATGCCTGACTATCTTGTCGCCTGCGTGGGAGGGGGAAGCAACAGCATGGGTCTTTTTTACCCTTTTTATAACAACAGGCGGGTGAAATTCATCGGCGTCGAGGCAGGCGGCGAGGGGATAAATACCCCCAGGCATTCGGCCACCCTCATAAAAGGCAGCAAGGGCATTCTGCACGGAAGTTTTTCATATCTGCTGCAGGACTCATACGGGCAGATTATGCCTACCCACTCGGTATCCGCAGGGCTTGACTATCCGGGGGTAGGGCCGGAACATTCCTTTTACAAGGAGACAAAAAGGGCGGAATACGTGTATGCAAACGACGGTGACGCACTGAAGGCATTTCATCTTCTGTCTGATATCG
>CAYOWY010000142.1:0-1737 GCA_964407805.1 uncultured bacterium
GAAGATACCTCTTGCCGCACTGAATCTCGATCTTGATAAGAAAAACGTTTTCAGGTTCAACATGGGCGGTCCCAAGCGGGGCGGCTGGATGGGATGGGTGGACACAGGCGGCCCGATGTGGCGGCTGGATAATTCCGGAACCATAAGATTTTCCAGGTAAAAAGGAACGTTTCTTAAACTGTAATATTGCAAATACAAGGAGGTTATTTATGTCAAAGGAAATGGGGGCTGCAGTCATAGGTTTACACATGGGCAGGGCGCATCTTATGGCGTATGAAAAAAATCCGCATACGAGGATAGCGGCCATATGCGATACCAACCCTGAAGTTCTGGAAGTGAGAAAGAAGGAGTTCAAGGTGCCTGTCGCCGTGACCGATTACAGGGAACTGCTGGGAAGAAAGGATATACAGGTTGTTTCCGTTGTCACTCCGGATTACTTTCATGCGGAACAGTCGATAGCTTTCATGGAAGCGGGAAAAGACATAATGTGCGACAAGCCTATGACCTCTTCCATAGAAGAAGCAAAGGAGATCGTGAAAGCCGTGAAAAGAACGGGTCGCAAATTCATGGTCGGCCAGGTTTGCAGGTACGCCCCAGGTTTTGTTCTCGCCAGGAAGATGATTGAAAGGGGAGAAGTCGGGAAACTTTTCTTCGTCGAATCGGAATACGCCCATAACTATTCAAAAGCGCAGGGCGCGGGCAGCTGGCGGAAAGACCCGAGGCGCGAACCTTTCCTCGGAGGAGGCTGTCACGCCGTTGACCTGCTGAGGTGGATTGCGGGAGAGGCCCTCGAGGTAGTAGCCTATGCGAACCATATGTGCCTTCTTGACTGGCCCATTAACGATTGCACGGTCGCCCTGTATAAATTCGCGGGCAATATCACGGGCAAGGTTTTCGTCTCCATAGGGTGCATAAGGCCTTACACGATGCGCAGCGTTTTCTACGGAACCGAAGGCACCATCATCTGCGATAACACGAGCCCGCAGATATCCCTGTGCAAAAAAGATAATTTCAAGACATCTCCTTCTTTCGCAACTTTCCCCGTGGAGATAGAAAGCCATAACGTCGCGGAAGAGGTTAACGAGTTCGTAGATTGCATATTGAATAATAACCCTTTGCTGACAAACGAGATTGAAGGAGCAAAAACCGTAATCGCCGCTTTATCTGCAGCACAGTCTGCAAGGGAAGGCAGGCCTGTAAAAATAGAACAGCTGTCCTGAATGGCAAAGCAGAAGAAACAACAATGATTGCAGGGCATGGTTTATGGATAAAACCAGTCAGGATTCTGGCAGAATCCGACGAACGCAAAGGAGCTTTCTTATGGAAAAGGAAAGAAATATTCACCGGTGGGAAGAACTGTTCCCGCAGGAATTTGCCGGCATCATGGAGAAAACGCCTCTTGTATATTTTCCTTTCGGGCTTGTTGAAGAACACGGAACCCACCTGTCAATGTGCCCGGATTTCTCTCCCGTGTACCGGATGTGCCTGGTGGCGGCAGAAAGAACCGGAGGAGTTGTCTATCCGTTTTTACCGGCAGCTCCCGGGTTTAATCCGCCGCTGTCGAGAGAGGAAATCCGGCAGAAGAGACAGAGAGGAGAATGTTTATACAAGCCCAGCCTGTTTCTAAGCAGCGAGTGCTGCCGCCTGATATACGATGAAACCCTTGAAAGCATGGCAGGCATAGGGTTTAAGGTTTGTATGGCTGTCGGCGGCCATATGCCGGCCATTCTCCTGATG
>CAYOWY010000142.1:1747-3929 GCA_964407805.1 uncultured bacterium
TTTAAATACCTCGAATATTTAAAATTTATATGAAAGAGAAAAAGGGGGAAGTTGCGCGCATGCGCATTGAAAATATCGATTGGACTGATATCATATTGAAATCTACGGATATCGGTCGGCGTTATCCCGACGGCCTCGCGCATGGAGGGATTATTGAAACGGCCCTTGTAAGGTACTGCGACAAAAAGCTCTGCCGTCTCTCTCAGGTTTTGCAGGTGCGCAACACCAATTTTGTTTCTCAACTTGCCCGTTTGAGCGATGAAAAACTTGAACGCATCAAAAAGAATGCGACAATCAGTCTGGGCAGGGAGATTTTTGAAGCGGCGGTTTCCGCCATTGCAGACACCGCCCGAAGGTGCCTGGAAAATTCCGGGCAGTTCCGCGGCACCTGAGAGAACCGGCATTGAAGAGAGCATCTGATTTCAGCAGAACACGGAGACTCGAGAGGAGGAAAATCATGGGTATGAAGAATACGGTAACTCTGGCATTATTTCTTGCCGCGGGGTTTTCGTTGAATGCAGAGATTGTCAACGGAAGCTTTGAGAAAACCGTGGTCTTTGACAGCAAGCACAGGGAAGCATGGAGGGCAAAGGGATTGCAGGACTGGGGATGGACCTTTGACGAGCCCCTTACCCTGCCCGAAGGATGGGAACCGAACGCTCCCGCCTTCAGGAACGGCGAGTACAGGCTGATTTCTGACAGCAGCCAGGCGCATGGCGGCAGCAACTGCATATATCTCAAGGGCCATTTTATGCACAGCAAGATGGTGGATGTCACCGCCGGCGACGAGGTAGAAGTGAGTTTCCATGTGAAAGACAAGAACAAGAAAGACGCGGGAATGGTCTTGTATCTCTATTTCAAGGATGACAAAGCGAGAAACAGGTTTACCGGCTCTTTGCAGGGCGATGTGAAAACCACGCCTGAATGGACCAGGCAGACAGTCAAAATAAAAATCCCGGAAAAAAGTCCCGAACCTCTCGTTAACCGTATAAATGCGGTGATAGTGGTTTTATCGAGCGGTACCGGCGCTTACTTTGACGACGTGGATATGGTGCATAAAAGGACAGCCGCATGGCTCAATTTGCGGGACGCCTATATCGAGGGCAACAAGAAACTCACTGCCGGTGACCTTGCCGGCGCACGCGCGGATTTCAGCGCAGGCTTAAGTCTGACTGGAGAAAGCAGGGAAAGGGTGGAAGCCTTGTTGAAGATAGCGGAAAGTTATCTCAAGGAGAAAGATTATGCTCGGGCGGTAGAGACTTTTAATACGATACTTCAAAAGGAACAGCCCGATGACAGCATGAAGGCGGATGTATATCTGCGGACAGCAGATGCTTACATAAGCGCAAAGGACTTCGGCAAAGCGAGGGAAGCGTTTACTCTTGTTTTGAAGACTGACAATGCCGGAGACAATATCAAGGTAGACAGCCAGCTCAAGATAGCCGATACCTTTATAAAGGAACGCAACTACGACAAAACGGTAGAGGCATTTCAAGCCGTGCTTGAAATGAAAGAGGCAAGACCGATAGTCAAGGTTTCTACCCTGTTTTTGATAGGAGACACCCTTGTTTCTGCCGGTAACTACCCCCGGGCAAGGGAAGCCTATGCAAAGATTCCATCAATGCCCGCGGCAGATACGGGGAACAGGTTTGACGCCTGCAAGAAAATCGGGGATACTTACCTGACTGAAAAAAAATACGCTGATGCGCGTAAATCTTACGACAGGGCTTTAAATGTTGCATATGCCCATTCCGGATTCCTTCCGATAAACAGAGCCGACGTATTGGCCACTATTGCGCGGACATACGAGGCGGAAGAGCGTTATGAAAACGCGCGGGAAACGTATAAGGAAATCCTGAACATGGAGACAGGAGAAAGCTCCTTTACAGGTTCGCTTATATGGAGAAACAAGAGAATTGCTTATGTCCGCATGGCAGAAACATACAGGAAAGAAAAAAAATATGCCGAAGAAAGGGCAACCTATGCGGAAATGCTGGCATGGGCGGAAGAAATGATTCCTTACTGCGGCGCAATCGTAACAACCGAGATAAACGCCACAAGGGCCGATATGCTCCGGCTGACGGGCGACAGCTACTGGGAAGAGGGCGACAGGGAAGACGGCGCGCGCTATTATCTTCTTTTCCTCGAAACAGGCAGGCGGGATGACAACCTGACAAAACAG
>CAYOWY010000143.1:0-3919 GCA_964407805.1 uncultured bacterium
GAATACTGCATCATCCGTGCTATTTCCCCTTTAGTCTTGCTGCCGTGAAACCTGATGATATCCTCAAGAGCTTTCCGTTTTACCGTTTCAGAGTATTCCGCCAACTTTTTTCCGGTGCCCACGATGTTCACGACAAAGTCTTTTCGCTTTCCAAAAAGTATCTCGCAGGCATTTATAAGATTGGGTATGTTTTTTTTCGGATGCATCGCGGATACGCACAGGACATGCTTTTTTCCCGACCTGTTCCGCGCTTCCGGAATATAGGAAAAGGCGTCGGATACCACGTTGGGCACAACCTCAAACCGGCCGTCTATTCCATGGGCGATAATGTCTTCCTTGAGCGCATTGCTTACGGGAAGTATGAATTCCGCTCCTCCCATGCCTATTCTCGCCTGTTTTATCTTGGTCTTCCTCATGCTTCTTCGCGAGAATCCCGTGAAATGTTCCGTAATAACGTAGGGCACTCCGCGTCTTATCCTGAAAATGTTCGCCGGCACGCCGGTGAAATAGACGTTGGCGTGGACTATGTCGGGAATGAAGCCCTGTTTGAGAAATCTGTCAATGGCCACAAGCGAACCTTTCACGTATCTCCGGAAGGAAGAAAAGAGGATAATCCCCCTGTATGAAAAACGCAGAACCTGCAATCCGTCTTCAGTGCTGAATAAAAACCTGAATTTTTCCGCCTGGGCGTTGTTCTCTTCACCGTAGATGACGGCCACCTGGTGTCTGCGGGCTGCCGCAAGCGCGTGTTCCTTGATAAATATGCCCTTATGGTTTTCTCCCTGCGGAAACCATCCTGCGATGAAAAGTATATTCATGCTCCCTCATGCACCTCCGTATAGACCCGGAGCGTTTTTCTTGCCGTATTCTCCCACGAAAATTCTTTTGCCCTTGCCATGCCCTTTTCGCGCATGCGTTCCTGCAGACCCGGATTCGATAGAACTCTCTCCATCGCAGACGCTATCTCCGCCGTACTGTACGGGTCAACAAGTAATGCCGCGCCGCCCGCGACCTCCGGCATGGAGGAAATGTTCGACGTGATGACCGGACAGCCGCAGGCCATTGCCTCCAGTATGGGCAGGCCAAATCCTTCATAGAGAGACGGGTATACGCAGACCGACGCTCCGCTGTAAAGATAAGGCAGGTCTTCGCGTGAAACGTATTCCGTCAGCAGGAGGTCATTTCTTATATCGGCCGGCAAATTGTCAAGTTTTTCAGAAAACTCGTTATATGTCGTTCTTCTCCCTGCAATTACTAGCTGGTAATCGCTGAACTGCTTCCTGATTTTTTCAAAACTTGAGACCAACCGCACAATATTTTTGCGCGCAGAGACCATCCCGACGAAAAAGATATACTTTTTGGAGATGCCGTATTTGCCAAGCACCATTTTCTGTTTTTTCTTGTCCTCGCAGACTCGGAATATGGTATCTACCCCCAGGTGTATTGTGCTTATCTTTTCGGGTTTTACGGCGAAGTACTTGATTATATCATTTTTTGTATATTCAGAAACAGCTATTATTTTGTCAGAGTTTAATACATCTTTGCAGAAGCCATCTTTTCTCTTTATATAATATTTTCTGCCGTTTTTGCCGGGAGAAATCCATGCAGCGGATTCGGCCAAAAAAGGTATTAAGTCGTGAATAGTAATAACAACCTTTGACTTGAGAGTTACCGGGATTCCGCTATGAGGTATGTGTATGATATCGTTGTTGCCGATAAAGAGCTCAATCGGAAGAAAAGCCTTACAGCACGCGCGGGCAAGTTCACTGTGAATTCTTAATATTCTTGTGTGGAAATTCTTCTGTTTGGGAGAATGTTTCAAAAATGCTTCAATTTCCTGTCTGATGTTATGAGATTTGAAGTCATAAAGGAGATAAGGATTTTCAGCGTCAATCTTTGCAATATTATTTACAAGATTATACGTGTACCATGCTATTCCGGTTTTAAACTCTGAAATGCCGTGTTTGTAATCAATCGCTATTCTCATTGAAGCTTCCCGTCGCATATATACCTGTCCGTCTCTTTTATCTTTGAAAGTCTGTTACTGCCGTGTATTGTCAGTATGCAGTGCCCGTCTTCCACGAAAAAGACATTTCTTGTAATGTTCTTGAGCCTCGTATGCCTGAAATCATGAATAAAATGCTTTATCTCCTTTTTCTGGCAAAGCGCCGTGAACATGGAGGGTCTTCTGGACCATTTGCCCCGGGGTATCTTGTAGATTTTTCCGGAAGCGTAATCGTACTTGTACGGGCGAAAGGTTATCAGAAAACAGCTTCTCCGGGTATTCCTGTAGATATCAACGCATTTAAGGATAAAACCGGGCAAAAGGCAGTCGTCGCAGTCAACGCGTATCTGAATATTGTACCTGTCCACAGGCAGTTCGTTTCGGTGCAGGTAGGAAATATTCAAGCCTCCGGCGTCCTGCTCCTTTATAAGTCTGATGTTCCTTGATGTTGATTCCTGTCCCCAGATCCCTCCGGTTATTATGTAAACGTCAAAGTTCTTGAATATCTGCCTTTTCAGGGATTCAAGAAAGATTTCCCTGAATATCTTGAGTTTTTCCTGCTCAATATCACTGCAATAGGCCATCCTGCTGAACACGGCTACCCTGGGAATCTCGTCCGCATTGTTTTTTAGAAACTTGAGCATAATCATGGGATTTTACGGTGGGTATATTAAAACATCTTTTACCAAAATCAGCAAGTGTCATGGCGTACGAAATCTGTTATTCTGTCTATGAGTTTAATGTCAAATTCCGCATTGTTGTCGTATCGCAGAACCTTCATGATCCCGAACTTTTCGGCCGAAAAGCAGGGATTTCAAACGTTCATCCCTGTGTTTCAGGAAGCTTGAAATCAATCTGCCGTTTCTGCTGTGCGGAATAATTCCGCGCAAAATCTTCCTGCGCTGGACTGTGTCAAAATCGGCGTCAACGAAAATCGTGATGTCGGGATAAAACAGGTTTTTCCTGACAAGAGGATGAAGTCTTTCAAAGGATATTTTCCTGAAGCACTTATTGCCTATGTTGCCGAGCCATTTGAAGAATCCTTCGTCAAGGAAAACGAAATCCGCTTCCATGCGGGACGCTTTTCTGGTTTTTATCTGAACGGTGAACCATTTCTTCAGAAGTTTGAAAGCCGTCCCGTAGCCCCTGGGCACGCCCGATAATACAAGCATCATGGATGCGACGCAGGTCGCCGGCGAACCGAAAATGAATCCGAAGCAGTCTCCGCAGGTCATCCTGCATTCTGAAAAGTCAATGCATCTGTGATCCGTGCACAGGTGCTTCATAAGCTCGTTCTTCACGTGGGTCTTCCCGGAGCAGGAACTTCCGGCAAAGTCAATTATGACGGATTTTTTTCTTTCCATATCAATTCATGTATTATATTATTGCGGGCAGGATGCGTCAAAAGCCGTATACGCTGTTTTTTACCGTAAAAGCCAGCATGGTTCCCTCTATGTGGAATATATGGATATCATATGTCTTGATTATCTCGTGCAGGGCGGATATTGTTTCCGCCAGGCCGTCATTCCTGTAATCATGCCATATGATGATTGCATTCTTTCTCGTTTTAACAAAGACGTTTTTTGTGTCGGCGATTATTGAAGCGGCGGAATGGTTTCCGTCAATGAATGCAAGGTCAAAATCAGGCAGTCCCCTGTATGTGGATTTTTCCCTGGAGTCGCCGAATATCTGGAAAATCTTCGCACCGTTTTCCCTGAAAATTTTCCCAACATTTTCTCTGGGTAGAAGCTGGTCTGCCTGATTTTCAGGTACCTCAATCCCCATCTCTTTATGTATGTCTATCGTGTAAACCTTTGACGCGGGGGAGTTAATCTTGAATCCATATGCGGTGTGTCCGTAACACGTGCCAATCTCAAGGATGTATTCAGGCCTTTTCACCGCCGCTATCCTGTA